>NZ_JBFUIP010000038.1:0-40094 GCF_056401815.1 Aminobacter sp. P4_D5
TTTCCGAAAACGCCGAGCTTCTGGGGCGCCTGCGCACCCACATGAAGGAGCGCGCGGTGATGCGTGCCCGTGTCGTCGACGGCAAGCAGGAGGCGGGCGCCAAGTTCTCCGACTATTTCGACCATTCCGAGCGCTGGGCCAACGTTCCGAGCCACCGCGCGCTCGCCATGCTGCGCGGCCGCAACGAGGATGTGCTCTCGCTCGACCTCGAGATCGACGCCGACGACACCTCGCCGGTCAAGCCGGTCGAGCGGATGATCRCCGCTGCCTACCAGATCGGCGCGACGCTTCCGGGCGACCAGTGGCTGATGACGCTCGCCGGCTGGACCTGGCGGGTGAAGCTGTCGCTGTCTTTGTCGCTCGACCTGATGCGCGACCTGCGCGAGGCGGCCGAGGAAGAGGCGATCCGCGTCTTTTCGCGCAACCTCAAGGACCTGCTGCTCGCTGCCCCCGCCGGTTCGCGCGCCACCATGGGCCTTGATCCGGGCATCCGCACCGGCGTCAAGGTCGCGATCATCGACGCCACCGGCAAGGTGCTCGACACCACCACCGTCTATCCGTTCCCGCCGAAGAACGACGTGCGCGGAACGCAGGCCGAGCTTGCGCGGCTGATCATCCGTCACAAGGTCGAGCTGATCGCCATCGGCAACGGCACCGGCAGCCGCGAGACCGAACGCCTGGTCGCCGACATGCTGTCTGAGATGCCGGGGGCCAAGCCGACCAAGGTCATCGTCAGCGAGGCCGGCGCGTCGGTCTATTCCGCGTCGGCAACCGCTGCCGCCGAGTTTCCCAATCTCGACGTGTCGCTGCGTGGGGCCGTTTCCATCGCGCGCCGTCTGCAGGACCCGCTCGCCGAACTGGTCAAGATCGAGCCCAAGTCGATCGGCGTCGGCCAGTACCAGCACGATGTCGACCAGTACCGGCTTGGCCGTTCGCTGGAAGCGGTGGTCGAAGACGCGGTGAACGCTGTCGGCGTCGACCTCAATACGGCGTCCGCGCCGCTTCTGGCGCGCGTGTCTGGCCTTGGGCCATCGCTTGCCGAGTCGATCGTCGCCTATCGCGATGCCTCGGGCGCGTTTGCAACGCGCCGCGACCTGCTTGCCGTGCCGCGGCTTGGCCAGCGTGCCTTCGAGCAATGCGCCGGCTTCCTGCRCATCCGTGACGGCAAGGAACCGCTCGATGCGTCGTCGGTCCATCCCGAAGCCTATGGCGTGGCCAAGAAGATCGTCGCATCTTGCGGCCGCGATCTGCGCCAGCTGATGGGCGACAGTGCCGCGTTGAAGGCGATCGACCCTCGCGCCTTCGTCGATGAGCGTTTCGGCCTGCCGACAGTGCGCGACATCATCGCCGAGCTGGAAAAGCCGGGCCGCGATCCGCGTCCGGGCTTCAAGACCGCGACCTTTGCCGACGGCGTCGACGACATTAAGGACCTGAAGCCGGGCATGCTGCTCGAAGGCACCGTCACCAACGTTGCCGCTTTCGGTGCCTTCGTTGACATCGGGGTGCACCAGGACGGCCTCGTCCATGTCTCGCAGCTCGCCGACAAGTTCGTGAAGGACCCACACGAGGTGGTGAAGGCCGGCGACGTGGTCAAGGTCCGCGTCGTCGAGGTCGACATCCCGCGCAAGCGCATCGGTCTGACCATGCGCAAGGACGGCGGCGAGGCTGCACCGCGCTCGGCAGCGCCCGCCAAGGTACGCGACATGAAGTTCGCCTCTACGAAGCCGCAGCCGAGCAAGGCGGACCAGCAAGGCGCCTTCGGTGCTGCGCTGCTGGAGGCGATGAAGCGCAAGTAGGCAAGCTGGGGCGATCACGCTGCTGTCGCAGCGGCATGATCGCCCTTGCCCGCTTGCCCGTTCGTGCTTAGAAAGCCCGGGAAACGCGGCCTCAGCCGGCCGCTTGAAAAAGGTGCCGTGCTCAAATGTCCAAGTGGAAAGACGTCAAGAAGGTCGTGCTCGCCTATTCCGGCGGTCTCGACACCTCCATCATCCTGAAGTGGCTGCAGACCGAGCTCAATGCGGAGGTTGTCACCTTCACCGCCGATCTCGGCCAGGGCGAGGAACTTGAGCCGGCGCGCAAGAAAGCCGAGATGCTCGGCATCAAGGAGATCTTCATCGAGGACGTGCGCGAGGAATTCGTCCGCGACTTCGTCTTCCCGATGTTCCGCGCCAACGCCGTCTATGAGGGCGTCTACCTGCTCGGCACCTCGATCGCCCGTCCGCTGATCTCCAAGCACCTCGTCGAGATCGCCCGCAAGACCGGCGCCGACGCCATCGCGCACGGCGCCACCGGCAAGGGCAACGACCAGGTTCGCTTCGAGCTGTCGGCCTATGCGCTCAACCCCGACATCAAGATCATCGCGCCGTGGCGCGACTGGGAGTTCAAGAGCCGCACCGACCTGCTCGACTTCGCCGAGAAGCACCAGATCCCGGTCGCCAAGGACAAGAAGGGCGAAGCACCGTTCTCCGTCGATGCCAACCTCCTGCACTCGTCCTCCGAGGGCAAGGTTCTGGAAGATCCGGCCGTCGAGGCGCCCGAATATGTCCACATGCGCACGATTTCGCCCGAAGCTGCGCCCGACAAGGCGACGATCATCAAGATCGGCTTTGAAAAGGGCGATGCCGTTTCCATCAACGGCGAGCGCCTGTCGCCGGCGACGCTTCTGGCCAAGCTCAACGACTATGGCCGCGACAACGGCATCGGCCGTCTCGACCTGGTCGAAAACCGTTTCGTCGGCATGAAGTCGCGTGGCGTCTACGAGACCCCCGGCGGCACGATCCTGCTGTCGGCGCACCGCGCCATCGAGTCGATCACGCTCGACCGTGGTGCCGCGCACCTCAAGGACGAACTGATGCCGCGCTATGCAGAGCTGATCTATTACGGCTTCTGGTTCTCGCCGGAGCGCGAGATGCTGCAGGCGGCGATCGACAGGAGCCAGGAGCATGTCGAAGGCGAAGTGACGCTCAAGCTCTACAAGGGCAACGTCATGGTCATCGGCCGCGAGAGCCCAAAGTCGCTCTATTCGGACAAGCTGGTTACCTTCGAGGACGACCAGGGCGCCTACGACCAGAAGGACGCCGCCGGCTTCATCAAGCTCAACGCGCTGCGCCTGCGCACGCTGGCCGCACGCAACCGTTAAGACCAGCTAATATATGGCAGTTTGGGGGCGCTTCGGCGCCTCCTTTCATTTCAGGCCTCGCCTTGATAGCTGTCGGTAAGGTATTCCCGCTTGGCCGCGTCATCGCGCGTTGAATACAGATAGCGGCTGAACGCCTGGCGCTCGTGGTTGACCGCTGCCAGTTCCCAGACGCAGAAGGTCGCGCGGTGCGGCCCGGGCAGCGCAAACAGTGAGAAATCGGGCGCCTTGGCCGTCTTGGCGTAAACCGTTTCCCACATCTCGTTGGCGTTGCGCCACGAACTCACCAGCAGGAAGTGAAAATCACCGCCGCAGCGGTGCAGGATCACAAAACCCAGCTCGCCCTTGACGTTGAGCCGCCCCGCCGCCGTCTCGGCCGCGAGGAAGCGTTGCGCCAAGGCGCAGGTCTCGCGTGTCACAGGCGTTGCTTCTTCGGCGATATCGTACCATTTCAGCAGGCCGCCGCCCGCCGGAACCGGCGATCTCGGCGTGACCGTCTTGGGATAATGGCTGTAGCCTTCCACCGTGCCGAAAGCCGAGAGATCGGCCGGCAATTCGCTGAGTGCGTTCATCGTTCGTTCCTCGGCAAGAGCGAAAAAACCCGGCGTCGCCGCCGGGTTCGTTCAATATGCGCCGATGAAATCGACTTCGCCAGAGCGTCAGGAAAGCATCCTGACAAGGTATTGAATGTTGTCAGTTGCCGTCGATCTCGGCACCGATGATGGCGATGGCCTGCTGGTAGACGCTGGCCGCGTTCCAGCCCTGCAGGGCCGCGAAATTGGGCTGGCCAGGCTGGTAGCCGGCGCCGGCTTTCCAGCCATGGCCGCGCAGGAAGTTGGCGGTCGATGCCAAAGCGTCGGCCTTGGAGCGGACCATGTCGATCTTGCCATTGCCGTCGCCGTCGGCGCCGTATTTCAGCACATTGACCGGCAGAAACTGGGTCTGGCCGATCTCGCCATGGGCAGCGCCGATGGCGTTGGGTGCGAGCGTGCCGCTCTGGACGAGCTTGAGCGCGGCATAGAGTTGATCTGTGAAATATTCAGTACGACGGCAGTCATAGGCGAGCGTCGCCACGGCCGACAGCGTGTGCTGATTGCCCAAGAAGGCACCGAAGCCTGTTTCCATGCCCCAGATCGCGATCAGCGGGCCGGCAGGCACGCCGTAGCGGGCCTCGATGCTCTGGAACAAGGCTGCATTCTGCTTCTTGAAGGTCTTGCCCTTGGAAGCAATCGTCTTGCCGCCGCGCTTGGCCATGAACTGGTCGAGCGAGAGCTTGAAGCTCTTCTGGTTGCGGTCAGCGTATATGGTCTTGGTGGCGTAAGTCGTGCTGGCCAGCGCGTTGAGCGCATTGGCCTTGATGCCGTTGGCCGCCGCCTCTTGCGCAAACGAAGCTTTCCAGGCTTCGAAGCCGCCCGCGTTGTTGCCGCACTGCGCCGCATATGCGCCGCCAGCCGTAACCGCCAGCATGGCGGTGGCCGTAGCAAAAATCTTCACCTTGGCAAGTATTGCCATGCTGTTCTCCTGATGCCTGAATCAATGCCCTTGGGAGGGATGTTGCCAGCCGCACGMTCTCTTGTCATCGTTAAGAAGGCGTTTACGTCCCCGTGTCTTGCAAGGGCTGGTGGCAAAAAACTCGCATAGGATCAAGCAGCGAATGTGGCGAGAGCGGGAAAAACGTTGCAAGATGTCGATGTTTTGATCGTTTCGCTGGTTTTGCGCATTTTGGGGCGGCATAAACGCCACACGCGGCAGGGTTGAGCGCTCAAAGCGCTAGCCCGCATCGGCAGCTGGACCATCCCCCGGCGTCAATCTGCTACAATTCGCGAGCATGACGGCGCGATCGAGTCCCCTGCGGCCGGGGCCTTCGGTCAAAACCGCTTCGACGGTTTCTTTCCGCCAGCCTTTGCCGACCGCTTCATCAATTGTTCGAAATCCGCCGCTGGCAGCGCCTTGGAATAGAGGTAGCCCTGGCCCCTTCGGCAGCCCATGGCATAAAGTGCGGCTTCCTGCGCCCGCGTCTCGACCCCTTCGGCGACGACGGCAAGCCCCATATCCTTGGCCATGCCAAGTACCGCGCGCACGATCGCGGCGTCCTGGCGGTTGCGGAGCATGTCACGGACGAAGCTGCGGTCGACTTTAAGGACGGTGAGCGGAAAGCGCTTGATGGTGCTGAGTGCGGCATGTCCGGTGCCGAAATCGTCAAAGGCGAGACCGACGCCCGCCTTGGCAAGCTTGCGGAACGGCGCCAAAGTGCGCTCCTCATAGTCGAGCGCGATGGTTTCGATGACCTCAAGCTCGAGCGCCTTGGCCGGTAATTTGTGGCGTGCCAGCGTCGTCAGCACCGTCTCCGCCAGATTGMCTGCCTTTACCTGCACCGCAAACAGATTGACGGCCATGCTGATCGGGGGGAGGCCGTGGGCGCGCCATTCGGCCGATTGGCGGCAGGCTTCGTCGAGGATCCAGCCCCCTACGGTCAACGCGCCCGTATGCGTTTCGAGCACGGCGAGGAAATCGGCCGGTTCCAGCAGTCCCCGCGAGGGGTGGCGCCAGCGCAGCAGCGCTTCGGCGCCCAGCACGCGGCCTGTTTCCAGGCAAACCTGCGGCTGGTAGTGCAGCACGAATTCCCTGGCGCCGATGGCGTGCAAAAGCTCGTCTTTCAAGGCACGGCGTGCGGCAACGGCGTTGCGCATGCCCGGCTCGAACATGCGATAGCTGCCGCCGCGCTGTCGTGCCCGGTAAAGCGCCAGATCAGCGCTTGCCAGCAGCTCCTCGGCATCGCCGCCGTCGCCGGGGGCCACCGCACCGCCGATACTGACACCGAGCTTGAGCAGGTGGTCGCCGATCTCGAACGGCTTGTCGAAGGACTGCAGCAGGCTGTTTGCCGCTTCCGCGACAATGGCGGGATTGTCGATACCGGGCAAAAGCACCGCGAATTCGTCGCTGCCAAACCGGGCCACCACGGCGGTGGCGTCGAGCGCGGCCGGCAGCCGCACGGCCAATGCCTGCAACAGCGTGTCGCCGGTGGCGTGGCCTAGCGTGTCGTTGACCTTTTTGAAGCCGTCGAGGTCGAGCAGCAATATCCCGGTCGCTTCGCCCGCCGCCAGTGCGTCTTCGAGCTGCATGTCGAACTGGAAGCGGTTCGGCATGCCGGTCAGCGTATCCTGATGCGCCAGGCGATGCAGCCGCATGTCGCGCTGCCGCCGCTCCGAGATGTCGCGGATGATGCCGCCCATGGCGATGCCATTCGGCCCGCTCCAGATCGAAAACGAGAGCTCTATGGGGAATTCGCTGCCGTCGCGCCGAAGTGCCGCCACTTCCACCGTCTTGCCGTTCAGCTTCGACGGTCCGCCCGAACCAACGCGGGCAATGCCGGCATTGTGGGCGCCGCGCAGCCTTGGCGGAATGATCAGATCGAGCGTGTGGCCGATCATCTCGGTCCGGTCATAGCCGAATATGCGTTCGGCCGACTTGTTGACGTAGTTGATCCTGCCACCGGCGTCGATGACGACCAGTCCGAATTCGATGTTCTCTGCGAAGCCGGCAAGCAGCGTGTCGTCGCCGAATAAGCGACCGCCCCCTTCGGAAACGACATGCGAGCCGCCCGCATGGTCACACATGGTGGTAAAATACCCTAAAATAATACATACAGCCCCCCGGCAGTCCGGCACCCTAATCGGCAAGTCTTAACAGGGCCTGAGTGTGGCGCTGGGAATATATAGCTGAAGCGTCACAGGAATGCGCCTGCGCTTGACTCTCAAGCCGTTTTCCTGTCTACAGCCCACAAATTCCGCGACGAGTTCCACTCCGAGCGGCCGACCGGGACACCCTAGTGGTACATATGATCCCGGAGGCCAACACCCGGCAGCGCAGTGCGCCCCCGGGTGCTTTTTGGTTTGGTTCATGCGCGCTGAGGCATTACCTCTCGGTTCGACACCGGTTGGCTGAGAGAAGGGAAGTCGAATGTTTGAATCGCTGCAAGAGCGGCTTGGTACGATCCTCAACGGCCTGACCGGCCGTGGCGCACTGTCGGAGGCCGACGTCTCGGCAGCCCTGCGCGAGGTTCGTCGTGCCTTGCTCGAGGCCGACGTCGCGCTCGAAGTGGTCCGCTCCTTCACCGACCGCGTCCGCGAAAAGGCCGTTGGCGCTGCTGTTCTGAAGTCGATCAAGCCCGGACAGATGGTCGTCAAGATCGTCCATGACGAGCTGATCGAGATGCTCGGCGCCGAGGGCGTCGCCATCGACCTCAACGCGCCGGCCCCGGTCGTCATCATGATGGTTGGCCTGCAGGGTTCGGGCAAGACCACGACTTCGGCCAAGATCGCCAAGCGCCTCGCCGAGCGTCAGGGCAAGAAGGTCCTGATGGCCTCGCTCGACACGCGCCGTCCGGCCGCGCAAGAGCAGCTGCGTCAGCTCGGCGAGCAGACCAAGGTCGCAACCCTTCCCGTCATCGCTGGCCAGTCGCCGGTCGACATCGCCAAGCGCGCCGTCCAGGCAGCCAAGCTCGGCGGCCATGACGTCGTCATCCTCGATACCGCTGGCCGTACCCATATCGACGAGCCGCTGATGGTCGAGATGGCCGACATCCGCAAGGTGTCGGAGCCGCACGAGATCCTGCTCGTCGCCGACTCCTTGACCGGTCAGGACGCCGTCAACCTCGCCAAGAATTTCGACGACCGCGTCGGCATTACCGGCCTGGTGCTGACCCGCATGGACGGCGACGGCCGCGGCGGTGCGGCCCTTTCGATGCGCGCCGTCACCGGCAAGCCGATCAAGCTGATCGGTACCGGCGAAAAGATGGATGCGCTGGAGGAATTCCACCCCAAGCGTATCGCCGACCGTATCCTCGGCATGGGCGACATCGTTTCGCTGGTCGAGAAGGCTGCCGAAAACATCGACGCGGAAAAAGCCGCTGCGATGGCCAAGAAGATGCAGTCGGGCAAGTTCGATCTGAACGATCTCGCCGACCAGCTTGGCCAGATGCAGAAGATGGGCGGCATGGGCGGCATCATGGGAATGATGCCGGGCATGGGCAAGATGAAGGACCAGATGGCCGCGTCCGGGCTGGACGACAAGATGTTCGGGCGCCAGATCGCCATCATCTCGTCGATGACCAAGGCCGAGCGTGCCAATCCAGACGTCCTGAAGCACTCGCGCAAGAAGCGCATCGCTGCAGGTTCCGGCACCGACGCTGCCGAAATCAACAAGCTGCTCAAGATGCATCGCCAGATGGCCGACATGATGAAAGCCATGGGCGGCAAGGGTAAGGGCGGTGGCCTGATGCGCGGCATGATGGGCGGCCTCGCCTCCAAGATGGGCCTTGGCGGCATGGGTGGTATGGGCGGCATGCCCGACCTGTCCAAGATGGACCCCAAGCAGCTCGAAGCGTTGCAGAAGCAGGCCGAAGCTGCCGGTCTCGGCGGAGGCCTCAAGGGCCTGCCCGGCGGCGGACTCCCCGGCATGGGCGGTGGCGGTTTGCCTGGCCTGCCTGGCGGCATGAAGCTTCCGGGTCTTGGCGGCGGCCTGCCCGGCCTTGGCAAGAAGAAGTGAGGAGCGCGCGATGACCGACACCAATCCTCAGGCGCAGCTCCAGGAACTGCGCGCTTCGATCGACAATATCGATGCCGCCTTGATCCACATGCTGGCCGAGCGCTTCCGCTGCACCAAGGCAGTCGGCGTGCTCAAGGCGACCCACGGTCTGCCGCCGGCCGATCCGGCGCGAGAACAGTCCCAGATAGCACGTCTCAGACGTTTGGCCGACGACGCGCATCTCGATCCCGATTTCGCGGAGAAGTTCTTGAACTTCATCATCCGCGAGGTGATCAGGCACCACGAAATGCTGGCCGCCGAACGAAATGGCGGCTCAGACAGGACCACCTCCGCCTGAGGCGGAACACGCAGAACATACCAAACCCAAGACAGAACTATTCAGGAGTAAGACAATGTCCCTTAAGATCCGCCTSGCYCGYGCCGGCKCCAAGAAGCGCCCCTACTACCACATCGTCATCGCTGACGCCCGCAGCCCGCGCGACGGCCGCTTCATCGAGGCGATCGGCGCCTGGAACCCGCTGCTGCCCAAGGACGGCGAGCGCATGAAGGTCGACGCCGACCGCGCCAAGTACTGGCTGTCGAACGGCGCGCTGCCGACCGACCGCGTTGCCCGCTTCCTCGACGAGGCTGGCATCGTCAAGCGCGAAGCCCGCTCGAACCTGACCAAGGGTGAGCCGGGCAAGAAGGCCCAGGAGCGCGCTGCTGCACTGAAGAAGGCACAGGAAGACGCTGCTGCCGCTATCGCTGCAGCGACCGCCGCTCCGGCCGAAGCTTCGGCAGAGTAATTTTTCGCCTGTCTGGCGAAGGAAAACGGCGGGCCGAAAGGTCCGCCGTTTTGCGTTTCAGGCAGGTGTTCCGATTGCACTGTGCGCATTGCTTGACCTTTGGAATAGCGGGCCGCACCATTTGCAAATGGAGGAGCCGCGCATGTCCGACAAGATTTCCGCACTCAATGCGGATGGTGTATCCGAGCCCTTTGCCGCTGCTACGGCGCCGCTCGAAGCCTTTTCGCAAGGCGTGCGTTTCGGCAGCAGCTTCAGGCATCTCTCCAGTTTTGGCGGCGGCGATCATGTCGGCGTGGCGCTTGAAGAGCTTGCGCCGGGCAAGGAGTCCAACCCGTCGCACTACCACATGCTCGAGGAGGAGCACGCCTATATCCTCGAGGGCGCACTGACGCTCAGGCTCGGCACGCGGGCCTATGTCATGAAGGCCGGCGACTATGTCTGCTTCCCCGCCGGCCAGAAGGTCGGGCACTCGCTGTTCAATCATACCGATGCCGCTTGCCGCTATCTCATCATTGGCGAGCGCAATCCCAACGATGTCATCGTCTTTCCCGAATCCGGCCGCGTCAGCGTCCGGCTGACTGGCGAAGGCTACAGCAAATCGGCGACAATGGATTATTGGGAAGGCATCGATTCAACCGCCGGCGGCGCTCAGGCCCGCGCTGCTCGCTCTCAGGAATAGAAGAAATTTTCCGCCGCCAGCATCGGCGGTGGCGTTTCGCCGAGAGCTTCGAACACCGAGATTTCGCAGACGCGGCACAGGCCGTCGAGCGCGAGGTCGTTGGCCTCCATGCCGAAGGGGTCTTCCAGTTCTTCGGAGAGCGCGTCGAGGCCAAAGAAGGTGTAGGCGATCAGTGCTGTGAAAAGCGGCGTCGCCCAGCCGGCGGAAGCCGCGAGCCCGAAAGGCAACAGCAGGCAGAAGACGTAAGCCGTGCGCTGCAAAAGCAGCGTGTAGGCAAAGGGCAGGGGCGTGCCCATGATGCGCTCGCAGCCGGCCTGAAGTGCCGCAATCGCCGATAGCCGCTCGTCGAGGATGCGGTAATCCATCGCCTCCAGCGCCCTTGCCCGCTTGAGCGCGCCGATCTTGCCCCCCATGCGCCGCATCACGGCGTCGGGCCTGTTGGTCGCGGCAAAAATCTCGTCTACGGCGTCGCCGACAAATGGGCGTGCTGCCGCGCGCGTGTCGATGCGGCGCAGCTCGCCGCGCAGGAAGTGGCAGAATGCCAGCGAGTCCATCAGCAGAGGCCGCAGTTCGTTGCGGTCGTGGATCATCGCGTTGGCCGCACGGGAAAGATTCCTGATCTCGAAAACGAGCTGGCCCCACAGCTTGCGCGCCTCCCACCAGCGGTCATAGGCGGCGTTGTTGCGGAAGCCGAGATAGATCGACAGCGCAACGCCGAGCAGCGCGAAGGGGGCCATGCCGGCATTGCCGAGATCGAGGTTCAGCGCCTTGATCACCGCCACCACCAGCGCGCCATAGAGCGCAAAGCCTAAGATCTGCGGCAGGATGCGCGGCACCACCGATCCACGCATGACAAAGAAGAGTTTCAACAGGCCGGTGCGCGGACGAACGATCATATGGCCTGTACCTCTTGCCTCGATGGTGAGGCGGCATTGTGCTTCGGGGAGGGTGCGGGAGTCACGGCTCAATCGCGACATGGTGGCGATTTCGTTGAATTGTTTCAGCCGCTTGCCGGTCTTGTGCGGTTTTGCAACGAAACCCCATCCTTCTGGAGGAGGGTCGTCTCGCTCGCATGGGTAGGCGGTCTAAGGAGCGCTAGCGCGCGCATAACGGATATCCGGCAACCCCTCTTCATTGCTGGACCCATCGCCGAATGCTTCCGATTTGAAGCCGTGACGCTCGTAGAAACGGCGTGCGCCGGCATTGGCCTCAAAGCAGAAAAGTTTCACGTGAGTCATTCGGGCGGTCACGTGGCGCAGCAACTGGCTGCCGATGCCGCGTCCCGTCCAGGCCGGATCGAGATAAAGCTGCTCGAGCCAGTCGCCCTTGACCGCGGCAAAGCCGACGAGCTTGTCTTCGATCGTTGCGACGGTGACATGCTGCTCGGTGAGCAGGCTGCCCCTGACGAAGCGCAGATCTTCGTCAGGCGTGTGCAGCTGGGGCATCCAGTCGAAGGCGGCAAGCGCCGCCCTCAGGATGCGGGCGATGTCGTGTGCGTCTTGAGCCTTGGCCTGACGCAGCACGACATCGGGCATTGTCGTTAGGCTGCCTTTTTCTTCGGCGTGATCAGGCCGCGCTCAACGAGCAATTCGGCGATCTGGACAGCGTTGAGTGCGGCACCCTTGCGCAGATTGTCGGAGACGATCCACATCGACAGGCCGTTGTCGACGGTCTGGTCTTCGCGGATGCGCGAGATGTAGGTCGCGTCTTCGCCAGCCGAGTCGAGCGGGGTGGCGTAGCCGCCGTTCTCGTGCTTGTCGATGACAAGGCAGCCTGGCGCCTCGCGCAGGATGTCGCGCGCCTCTTCGGCGGTGATCGGGTTTTCGAACTCGATGTTGACGGCTTCGGAGTGGCCGATGAACACCGGCACGCGCACGCAGGTCGCGGTCAGCTTGATCTTGGGGTCGAGCATCTTCTTGGTCTCGGCGACCATCTTCCACTCTTCCTTGGTGGAGCCGTCTTCCATGAAGACGTCGATGTGCGGAATGACGTTGAAGGCGATGCGCTTGGTGAACTTCTTGTTTTCTACCGAATCGGCCACGAACACGGCGCGTGTCTGGKTGAASAGCTCGTCCATGCCYTCCTTSCCSGCGCCCGARACGGACTGGTAGGTSGMRACSACGACGCGCTTGAYCTTSGCSAYGTCGTGCAGCGGCTTCAGCGCCACGACCAGCTGGGCGGTCGAGCAGTTCGGGTTGGCGATGATGTTTTTCCGCGTGAACAGCGAGATGGCGTCCGGGTTTACTTCCGGAACGATCAGCGGCACGTCCTGATCGTAGCGGAAAGCGGACGAGTTATCGATGACGACGCAGCCCTGCTTGCCGATCTTGGGCGACCATTCCTTGGAGACATTGCCACCCGCCGACATGATGCAGATGTCGACGTCGGAAAAATCATACTGGTCGAGGACCTTGGTCTTCAGGGTCTTGTCGCCGAACGACACTTCGGAACCGAGCGAGCGGCGCGAGGCCAGCGGCACGATCTCAGAGATCGGAAAGCCGCGTTCCTCGAGGATGTTGAGCATTTCCCTGCCGACATTGCCCGTGGCGCCGACGACTGCAACCTTGAAACCCATATCGAAAATCTCCTGTCCCTCTCCGCTCGCTTTTGGAGAAAACCCGCTGGCCGTTGCGGGCTTCATCCCCCGGGCCGGACCCGGGAGAGGGTGAGCAGGCCAAGGGAAATCACACCGTTTTGGTGGTGGTGGTTTTGGCCATGGTTTTGGTCGAAAGCAGGGACGCGGTTCCGCGCCCGGCACGATGGTTGGCATCGTGGCCGGGGAAGTCGAATGCGAAAAKCGCCATCAAGAGGCCGCGCATCGGAGGGATCCCTGTTCGCCGCCGCTTTTATCCGGTTTGTATGGAGAGTCAATCGCGCACGCCGCCTGAAGCTGCGCCGTGTATGTCAAATTGGAGTTGCCTTGCATGTTCGGCGGGTTACTCTCGATGCATTGAGCCGACGGGACGAAGCCGATGGGCAAGCCAGCCGAAGCGAAGGTGCCGGTAGCTGCAGTCATCAACGGTCGCCATGGCAGCCTCCGCCCGTTGGGTGTGTCGGATGCTTCGACGCTTTATCGCCGTTCGCATGACGAAAACGTCGCAACCACCTGGGCCGAGATGAAGGTCGGGCCGTTTGCCGACGAAGCTGCTTTTTCCAGGCAAATTGACGATCTCGTGTCCGACCCGAAGCGGGCGTTTTTTGCGGTTGTCGATCTGGAGGGCGCCATACTGGGCTGGCTGTGCCTGATGGAGGCCCGGGTGGCGCATCAAGTTGTCGAACTCGGCTATGTGCTCTTTACCAGCGGGATACAGCGCACGACGCTTGCGACCGAGGCGCTTTATCTCGTCATTCGCCACGTGTTCGAGGAGCTTGGCTATCGTCGCCTCGAATGGACGTGCACTGCTCAAAACAGCCGTTCGCGCGTCGCCGCCGACCGGCTCGGTTTCACCTATGAGGGGACACTGCGCGAAGGATTGCTGCTCAAGGGCATGCCGAGAGACATCTGCATGTACTCGATGCTGTCGTTTGAGTGGCCATCCCGCCGCGCAACCATGGAGCAGTGGCTCGATCCCGCCAATTTCCGCGATGGCAGGCAGTTGCGCTCGATGAACGAAATCAGGGCGGATCTGTAGCTGCCATCAGCCGCGCTGGTAGCGACGGCTCACTTCTGCCTGAGCCGGATGCGCGGCAGCCTTAGCCGCGACCCTTCGCCCGACTGGGGCTGGGCCAGGAGCGTGGTAAGTTCGGCCGGCAGGCTGGCCAGCGCCTTCTTCGAGCCAACGCCATCTGCAATGCAAAGGATGCTGTCGTAGAACTCGATGCCCATCGCCGATTTCGGCGGTGTCGCCTCATGCATGACGCTGATCACCGTGACATCGGGACAATTGTCCTTGATCACCTGGTGAAAGGCGATCTTGGCGTCGAGATCAAGCGCTGCGGTCGCTTCGTCGAGAAAAAGCAAGCCAGGCTGCAAAAGCAGGATGCGGGCCGCCACCAGTTTCTGCTTCTGGCCACCTGAAAGCAGTTGATCCCAGCTCTTGCCCTGGCGTGTTTCGTCGCCGAGATGTTCGATGAAGTCGCCAAGGCCGGCCTTGTGCAAGGCAACGGCCACTCCAGCCTCCGAATGGGCGTCCGGCTTGTCTGGCAGGCACACAAGCTGCTTCAGCGAAACCTGCGGCAGCTTGATGTCCTGGGTGGCGTAGAACGACCTGATACCTTCGGGAAAGACGATGGCGCCACGCCCATACGGCCACAGCCCGTTGATCGCCTTGACCAGCGAGGTCTTGCCGCAGCCGGACTGGCCAGACACGAAGGTCCATTCGCCGCGCCTGAAGCGCAGATTGGCGATCGTCAGGAAAGGGCTTGCCTCACGGCCCTGATGCATCAGTTCGAGATTGCGGATCGTCAGTCCAAACAGGGCATTTTGGTTGCCATAGCTGAACTCGGACTGGCCTGTGGCTGCGTAGAATGCCGGCGGTCTCTGGACGTTTTCGATCGCCTTTGCGAGATCGCTGACGCGCTCGCTATTGGCCCTAAGCGTGGCGATTGCCGGCATGACCTGGATGAACCACGAGCACTGGCTGATCAGCGAGTTCACCAGCTCGGCACCGGTGATGTAGCCCTTGAGGTTGATCTGGCCGTGCATGTAGGGAACAAGGCCCGGCCCATAGGCGACGATCCGCGCGGCGACAAAGCCGTAGATCGATTCAAACGACATGTAGCCGGCGTTGACTGTGTTCAGCCGTCCCCAGGTCTGGTCGATGTCGCGATAGAGCCGGTCGTGCATCGCCTGCTGCACGCCTTCGCCGCGCGATGCCGCGACATGGAAACTGCGCCTGAGCAGGATCGTCAGCTCGCCACGGTAGCTGCCTTCGGCCTGCTGCATCCTGACGCTGAGGCGCTCCATCACGCCGCCGAGCTTCATGGCGATATAGGTGTTCAGCGGCACATAGGCGGCGACCGCGGCCAGCGCGAGGACGAAGCTGCCATAGTTGCCGAGGATTTCCAGGCCGCGCACCGAGGTCGAGGTCTCCAGGAGCTTCTGGCCGACAAAGTACAGCGACGTGGCAACGCTCATGATGCCCATGGCAAGCCCGATTGCGCCACCGGTCATGCCCTTGATGGAATCCTGGACGCGCTGGTCGATATTGTCCGGTGCCATGCCCGAACCGTTGCCCGTGTCCGCATTGTGCTGGACGTGGAAATGAGTGTGATTAGCGTCGAGCAGTGCCGCGTTGAAGCGGCTATCCAGCCAGCCGCGCCATTTGCGGTGCAAGGTTGTGGAGAACAGGTGCCGGATACCGGTGAAGCCCGCATCCTTGATGACCACCAGAAGAACCAATGTACCTGCGCTGGTCAGCAGAGACGCCAGTGGCGCCGCATTGGCCGGGTCGTGGAAAAAGGCGATGGAATTGACCAATTCGCCCGATGCTTCGGCCATCCAAACGCTGGCCTTGCTGGAAAGTGCGGTGAGGAGGGCGATCACCAGCGTCAGCCCCCAGGCTTCCTTCCAGCGATCCGAGAACCAGTAAGCCCGCATCAGGCCCCAGAAGCTACGCATCGCCGAAACCGGCGTCAGGGGAGGCGGCCTTGCGGCGCGGCGACGCCATCTGTTTAGCGATGGATATCGAGGTCTAGCGACCCGAATCACAGTGTTCCCTACCCAGTGCCCTTTTCTTTAGCGAAGGGTAACATGAGTTGAGCGTTCTCAAATCGAATTGTCCCGCCAGCGGCCTCGATCGGATTCACCTCGTCGTGAACAGTGGCTGAAAGGCAACGGCATCAGCGTTCGTATACGCCTCTTGGGGGATAGGGCGAAGGGCAGCGCAAGCTTGCAGCCGGCACCAAAACTTTGCACAGAGTGCGTTTGACGGCTGACGAGGGGAAAATGCGCGGCGAAGTGCTTTATTACGACGAAACCCAGGGATTCGGCTTCATTTCCGGTGCTGACGGCAATCGCTACGCGTTTGGACGCGAAGATCTGCGTCGCGTCATGCCGATCGACAAGGGCGCCGAGGTCGAATTTCAGCCGAGCGGTGGCAAGGCACGCGACGTCTTTACGATCCGCGGCCAGGTCAAGGCGCCGGCTGCGGCGCAGCCCCCACAGCAGTTCGGCCGAATGGCAGTTAGCACTGCTGTCGAAAAGATGAGTCTGTGGTCGTATTTCTGGTGTGGGATGACTGCCAACTACGCCAATTTCCGTGGCCGGGCGCGGCGCAAGGAGTATTGGGGCTTCTACCTGTTCTGGGCCATTTCACTGGTGCTGTTCATGGGCGCCGGCTTTGGCATCGACGGCGCGCTCGGCAATCTCGCAGCGGGCCAGGAGCAGCCGGTGGCGGCGGCTGCCCTATCGGTCCTGCTGGTGCTGGCAGGCATAGTGCCGTGCATTGCCGTCACGGTGCGCCGCATTCACGATCTCGGCCTGTCGGGCTGGTTTTATCTGCTGATCCTGCTGCCCTATGTCGGCGGGCTGATCATCTTCGTGTTTTCGCTGCTGCCGTCACAGAAGCATGAAAACAAGTGGGGGCCGGTTCCGGCGGGGGTGAAAGTTCCCCCGCCTTACGCGTGATCCCGAAAATCGGAATCGATCTTCGGAAAGGATCATGCGCAGGTTCAAAAGCGCTACAGCGTCCCTTGCGTATCCAATTGGATACGCGACGCTGTAGCGTTTCGGCCGCCTAGATCAGGCGAAGAACTTCGCGATGATGGCGTCGCCCATCTGAGTGGTGCCGACTTCGGTCTTGCCCTCGGACATGATGTCCTTGGTGCGGAGGCCGTCGTCGAGCACGGCGGCGATCGCCGCTTCGAGACGGTCGGCCTCGGCCACCATGTTGAAGGAATAGCGCAGGCACATCGCAAAGGACGCGATCATGGCGATCGGGTTGGCGATGCCTTGGCCGGCGATATCGGGTGCCGAACCGTGCACGGGTTCGTAGAGCGCCTTGCGCTTGCCGGTGAGCGCATCCGGCGCACCGAGCGAAGCAGAAGGCAGCATGCCGAGCGAGCCGGTCAGCATGGCCGCGACGTCCGACAGCATGTCGCCGAACAAATTGTCGGTGACGATGACGTCGAACTGCTTGGGCCAGCGCACCAGCTGCATGCCGCCGGCGTCGGCCAACATGTGGTCGAGCTTGACGTCGGCGTATTTGGCCTTGTGGGTCGCGGTCACCACCTCGTTCCACAACACGCCCGACTTCATGACGTTGCGCTTTTCCATCGACGTCACGCGGTTCTGGCGCGTGCGTGCCAATTCGAAGGCGACGCCTGAAATGCGCTCGATCTCGAAGGTGTCATAGACCTGCGTGTCGATGCCGCGCTTCTGGCCGTTGCCAAGGTCGATGATCTGCTTGGGCTCGCCGAAATAGACGCCGCCGGTAAGTTCGCGCACGATCAGGATGTCGAGACCCTCGACAACTTCCTGCTTGAGCGAGGACGACGCGGCAAGCGCGGGATAGCAGATCGCCGGACGCAGGTTTGCGAACAGCTCCATGTCCTTGCGCAGGCGCAATAGGCCAGCCTCGGGGCGCACTTCATAGGGAACGGCATCCCACTTCGGGCCGCCGACGGCGCCGAACAGCACCGCGTCCGCTGTCATCGCCTTGGCCATGTCGGCATCGGAGATCGCCTGGCCGTGCGCGTCATAGGCCGAGCCGCCGACGAGGCCTTCTTCGGTGGCGAAGCCGGTGCCCAGCTTCTCGTTCATTGCGGTAATCAGCTTGCGGACCTCAGCCATGGCCTCTGGGCCAATGCCGTCGCCGGGCAGGAGAAGAAGATTGCGCGTCGCCATGGAAAGCCTTTCCGAAAGATGCGTGAACCGCGGCCTTGCTAGCCTTGGCGGGGCGCGGGTGCAAGGCAGAAACCACGCGGTTGCCTTGAATCTCTGGGGTCGGATGTGTATGTTTCAGGTGATCCATACACATAGGTGCAACATGCGCACGAACATCGACATCGACGACGAACTCCTGGCTGAAGCGATGAAGATCGGCGGCTTCACTACGAAGAAGGCGGCCGTGGAGGACGCCTTGCATCAGCTTCTTCGTGGGCATCGGCAAAAGCAGGCCATCGAGAACATGCGCGGGATGGGCTGGGAAGGCGACCTCGAAGCCATGCGGACGGATTTGGATTAAGCCGGGATGGGCATCCTGGTCGATAGTTCCGTATGGATTGATAACCTTCGGAGCAAGGATGCACCGCAAGTCAGAAAGCTCCGAGCCATCGAGCGACCACAATCGATCATTGTTGGTGACCTGGTGCTAGTCGAAGTTCTGCGCGGCGCGCATGACGAGAGGCACGCCAAGCGCCTGGAAGCTGAAATGCGGCAGTTCGAGACGGTTTCATTGTGCAACGTGGAACTGGCGCCGCTTGTCGCAGCCAATGACCGACTCCTCAGGTCGAAAGGTGTGACCGTCAGAAAGCTAGTCGATCTCGTCATTGCCACATTCTGTATCGAGCATGATCACAGACTTCTGCATAGTGACCGCGACTTTACGGCAATGAGGCCTTACCTGAACCTGCAGCTCTATTGAGCCTCAGCCCCGCCTCAGCGCCGTCACTTCGATCTCGATCTTCATCTCGGGCTTGTTGAGCTGGCATACGATCATCGTTGCCGCCGGGCGGATATCGCCAAACGTCTCGCCGAGGATCGGGAACACCAAGTCCACATAGGCCCGGTCGGTGATGTAATAGTGCGCCCGCACCACGTCAGTCATGTCGAAGCCGCCGTCGGACAGTGCCTTGGCGATGGTGGCGAGGCAGTTGCGCGTCTGCGCCTCGACGCTCTCCGGCATGGTCATGGTCGCATAATCGTAGCCGGTGGTGCCGGAGACGAAGCACCACTCGCCCTGCACGACCGCGCGCGAATAGCCGGCGGTCTTTTCGAAGGGCGATCCGGTGGAAATCAGCTTGCGCATATGGTCTTTTCCTTATTGCGGTGGGGTCAGCGCCTTGGTCATGGCGTCCTTGACCTCGGCTGGCCATTCGGCGAGCGCGGGCCAGGTTTTTGGCTCGGGTGTGTCGCCTTGCTGGGCAAAATAGAGCTTCTTGCCGGTGACATCGACGCCGATGAAGGCGTCGGCGCTGCCGCAGGCATGCGGCACGCAACCGCTGACAAACAGGATGCCGGATGCGGTCTTTTCGGGCTCGCCAGCCACCGACAGGCCAAGCGCCACTTGTTCAAGGTCGTCGCCGAGCAGCTTCTGGGCGGCGGCGTAGAGTTCGGCATTGTCAAAGAAATCTGATGGATAGGTGATCTTGTCAGCGACAATGTCGGCCCAGCCAGTACCTGGCTGCGGCACGAAGCTCAACTGGCCTGCCACCTTCAGCCCATCCTGCGGTGACCAGATGCGCACGGGCTCACTGGCGCCCGGCCTGAGGTAAGGCACGAAAAACAGCGTATCGCCGGTGGCCGCGGCCGGCGGCGTGCCGCATTCGCCGTCGCCGACGACGGTCGACTGGATGCCGGCGTCGGTCTTCCAGGCGAGCACGGTCTCGGGACCGCAGGCATTGCCGCCGTCGCCGATGTCGAAGATGGCGACCTTGGTGCCGTTGAGGTCGACGGTGCGCTCGTAATAGGCAACGTAGTTGCGCGCCAGCTCCTTACCCTCATAGGCAAGGATCTTGTCGAGTTCCGGCGTCTCGGTGATGGTGAAATTGCCACCTTCAAACGGGATTGTCTGCGGTTCGCTCTGCTGGGCCAGGGCCGACGAGGAGGCGGTCAACGCCAGCGCGAATGCTGCGAGGAGGGCGGAAGATTTCATTGTCTGCTCCTGGAGACCGACTTGCGATGTCACGGAACAGCTCGAATATCTGGCGCTCCGAATCTCGAGGCGCGACAATGCCATGGCACAGTGGACCTGTCAGCCGAAGCCTGTTGCTCCAGCAAAAAGCCCCACCGCGATTTCAATCGGGACGGGGCTTTGAGTATTTCAGCTTATTAGGTGTCGAGCCTCAGGCCCAGGGGCGGCTCTCGGCGACCTTCTTTTCGTAGGTGTCGATCGACTTCGCCTTCTCCATGGTCAGGCCGATATCGTCGAGACCGTTGAGCAGGCAGTGGCGACGGAAATCGTCGAGGTCGAAGGCAACCACGCCGCCGTCGGGGCCACGGATTTCCTTGGCTTCGAGATCGACCGAAACCGTGGCGTTGGCGCCGCGCGAGGCGTCGTCCATCAGCTTGTCGAGGTCTTCCTGGCTGACGGTGATCGGCAGGATGCCGTTCTTGAAGCAGTTGTTGTAGAAAATGTCGGCAAACGACGTCGAAATCACGCAGCGGATGCCGAAGTCGAGCAGCGCCCAGGGCGCATGCTCACGCGACGAGCCGCAGCCGAAATTGTCGCCGGCAACGAGGATCTGCGCCTTGCGGTAGGCCGGCTTGTTGAGCACGAAATCGGGGTTTTCCGAACCGTCCTCATTGTAGCGCATTTCGGCGAAAAGCCCGACACCAAGGCCAGTGCGCTTGATCGTCTTGAGATAATCCTTGGGGATGATCATGTCCGTGTCGACATTGACGATCGGCAGCGGCGCGGCGACGCCGGTGAGCTTGGTGAATTTTTCCATGGCTTTGTGCCCGTCTGGCTGTTGCGGGGATTTGGCTTGCCTCGCTTTACACAAGCTTGGCCGGGAATAAAAGCGTTTAGACGCCACGGCAGCCCGCAAGTCCAGGCTAACGGCCAGGGCTGCATGGCTCGAAGGCGCGTCTAACCTATAACAGGTGGCGTAGGCCCTCGAACAATCTTGTTACGCCCGCTTCGGTGGTGATGATGCCTGGGGACAGGCGCAGGATGCGACCTCGGCAATCGGTGTAGATGCCGCGCTCGCGCAGGTTGTTGACGATCATTGCAGTATCAACCCCGACAGGCAGCCGTACCATGATGCTGCCGCCACGGCGGCGTTCGTCGCGTGGGCTGGCGAGTACGAGGCCCATCTCGTCGACTTGCGCGATGATCACTGCACCCAGCTTGCGGTTGTGTGCCAGCAATGCCGGCTTGTCATGTGCGGCATGCCATTCCAGTGCTGGCAACGAGCCGACGCAAGCCAGCACCGAAGGCGTGCCGTGGTCGAAGCGGCGGGCGTCGGCAGCATAGGCGAAAGCATTGAGATCCCAGGAGAAGATGTTGTCCTGGCTGAACCAGCCGCGCAATTCCGGCCGGCACTGCTTGAGAAGCGCTTCAGCGACATGGATGATGCCGGCGCCCGGCGTGCCACACAGCCATTTCAGCGTCGTCGACACAGTGAAGTCGACCGCCGGAGCGCCGACCTTGAAAGGGATCAGRCCTACCCCTTGGGTGATATCGACGCCGATCAGGCTGCCCATCTTGCGGCCATGGGCGACCAGCCTGTCGAGGTCGCAGCGGTGAGAGGCTGTCGAGGTGACCTGGGTCAGCAGCGCCAGGCCGACGTCTTCGCCCCATTGCTCAATGACATCGTCGTCGTGGACCCAGGCTTCGCCATCGCGCGCAGGCACCGTGTCGAGAGTGAAGCCGAAACGCGGCGCTAGTCCCGCAAGCAGAAAGTGCAGGCTTGGAAAACAGTCGGCCGCCACCAGCACGCGGCGTCCGGCAAGGTGGTGGCTCGGCAGCGCGCCGATCAGGCTGTAGAGTGCGGTGGTGACATTTTCGGCCGAGGTCAGCGTGCCCTTGGGCGCGCCGATCAATTCGCTCCAGAGATCGATGAAACGCTGGCGGTTGCCCAATGCGCGCATCCACTGGCCGTCGTCGAAAGCGCCCCAGCTCGCAGCGAAGTCGGACAGGGCTGCTGCCATGGCCTCGGCCTTGCCGGGATACATGCCGATCGAGTGATAAAGGAAATAGGCCGAGCCGTCAGGGGTGGTCATCGTTCAGAATTCCGTATTGCTGTCGGGGGTCAACGCGCCGTCATCTGGCGCTTGCCGCGTTCTTCGAGGTAGCTGACCAGTCGAACCAGCGGCAGGAGGAAGACGAGATACATGGCGGCGGCGCCGATCAGCGGCGTCGGGTTGGCCATCAGCGCCTGGGCGTCTGTTGCCTGCTTCAAAAGGTCGGGCATGGCAACGACCGAGGCGAGCGCGGTGTCCTTGAAGATCGAGACGCAATTGCTGGTCAGTGGCGGGATGATGACTCGCAGAGCCTGCGGCAAGACAACCGTGCGCATCGTCGTCCAAAAGCCGAGGCCCAGCGCCGAGGCCGCCTCGAACTGGCCCTTCGGCACGTTTTCGATGCCGGCACGGCAGACCTCGGCGGTGAAGGCCGAGAGCACCAGCGATAGAGCCAGGGTTGCTGCGGTGAAAGACGAGAAGCGGATGCCGACGAAGGGCAGGGCGTAGTAGATCAGGATCAGCAGTACCAGGATCGGCATTGCCCTGAGGAAATCGACATAGGCAATCGCGAAAAGACGTACCGGCCGTGGCCCATAGAGCCGCATCAGGCAGACGGCCAACCCCGCCGCGCCGCCGAAGACGATGCTGGCGATGCCCAAAAGGATGGTGTTGCCCACGCCGCGCATGAGCATGGGAAACGACCGGACGAGAATGTCCCAGTTGAAGAAGGTGGTGATCAGGTCCATGGCGAGGTCCGTGCGCAAGACGCCGCGGCCTTGAGCGGCCGCAGCGTCGTTTCAACGGTTGACGGTAGAGACTTCAGGTTCACTCGGCTTTAGGCAGCGGCATCTCGGTGGTCGTGCTGGTGCCCGCGTCAGGCTCTACGCCGAACCACTTCTTGTGGATCGCAGCAAGCGTCCCGTCGGCCTTCATCTTGGAGACGGCATCGTTGGCCGCAACGATGGCGGGGTGGTCCTTGCGTGCCATCATGGCGAAGCGTTCGCCGGTGGGAATGCGAACCAGCACCTTGAAGCCCGGCGTCTTGGTCATGGCATACTGGAAGCCGGCGAGTTCGCCAGCGCCGCCATCGACGCGCTGTGCCTGGATGTCGAGCAGCAGGTCCTGCTGGGCGTTGTAGCTGCGCACCTCGGCAAGGCCGAGCTTTTCGCTGTTTTCCTTCGCCCAGGCTTCACCGGTGGTGCCGGCCACGACGCCGATGACCTTTCCTTTAAGTCCGTCGAGCCCTGATATCGTCGATGCCTCGCGACCGATGACCGTGCCGTCACCATCATAATAGGGCTGGGTGAACGACTGGTTCTGCAGCCGCTCGTTGTTCACCGAGATCGACGACACCGCGAAATCGATACGCCCGGAGCTGGACGCTGCAAACAGCGCCTGGAAGCCCATGTCCTGGAATTCGACCGGTCGGCCAAGGCGCTTGGCGACCTCGGTCGCGACATCGATCTCGAAACCTTCGAAGGTGCCGCTTTCGTTCTTGAATTCCCATGGCGGGTTCGCCGGATAGGCCCCGACGACGAGTGCCTCCTGGCCGATGGCCGGTGCCGACAGCGCTAGCGCAAAGACCATGGCCATGCCGGCAGCTAGTTTAGAGAATGCCAATTTTGTTCCTCCCTTTGATCGATTGACGACGGTAACCGTGGCAGTTGTCAGCAGCGGTTCGCTGCGCTGAATCTGCTTCAAGCGTATAAATATGCATTGGCATACTGTGGTGGATGAATAAATACGTCCAAGGCCCGGCTGCGGCGAGCGTGGATTCTCATGCGTGCGCCCGGATGTCTCCTCCATCCTCCTCAGTTCGATATTTGCATATGCATTTAATTTCGTCCAGATGCGGATCGCGAGCTGTCGGAGGTCGGTTTGGCCGCCGCCGACGGGCGCGGATCGCATCGTCCCGTCGCATGGGCCGCCAAAATGGAAACGGCCGCGGATCGGGTTACGATCCACGGCCGCTTGATGCGGAGAAAATGGCTGATATCAGGCGCGGTCGAGCGCCATCACGCCGGTTTCGGTGCCGGTCAGCCGGCGCGAGCGGCCGTCGGCTCCGACCACCATCTGGACACGCCGGCGTTCCGACGAAAACAGTTTTGAGGTCGACACGTCCACTGGCGGGTTGAAGGCGACGGTGACGCGCCAGAGATCCGGCTTGATCGTCTCTTCGAGACCGATAACGCGACCCTTGGCGGGATTGCCGTTGAAAGTGCCCGACACCGTCTCGCCGACGGCGAAGGGGGCGGTGTCGATGGGCTCGTCGGTCTTGGTACCATTGGGACGTGCGGCCAGCGTGTTCCAGTCGCGCGCGCCTTCCTGGCGGGCGACGAGTTCGAGCGCCTTGGCGTGGCTGACGGCGATGCCATCGCTGGCCAGCGCATCGCGCAGCCTTCGGGCGTTGTTCTTGTAGTCGTTTGTGTGACCGTTGGTCATGGGTTCGCTCCTTCGCGATGCGCGAACGGCGGTTGAAGGTCGGGAGCCCGCATTGCCGCTTCGGCCGTCGCATCGACAGGGAAACGAACTTTTTAAAGGGAAGCTTCACCAGGCCTTGCGGCTACGGGCGGCAGGGGCTTCCCGCCCTTGACCGCCCTCAGATAGGAAGAAGCAGGCGCGCCGTCAATAAGGGGCGCCAGGGGCCGAATTTCAGGCCGCCTTGTCCCATGCCGGTGCCAGCCCGCCCGGGCTGACGATGCGTCCGCCTGGGGCGGCAAGCGAAAAGATCGCCTTCATCTCGTCGGCGGAAAGTTCGAAGTCGAAGATGTTGAAGTTTTCCGGCAGGCGCGACAGCGTCGCTGTCTTGGTCAGTGCCACCACATCGTCCTGCTGGACCAGCCAGCGCAGCACCACCTGTGCGGCCGTCTTGCCATGGCTTGCGCCGATCTGTTTGAGCACAGGGTCGGAAATCACCTTGCCGTCGGCCATGGCGTAATAGGCGGTAACCGACATGCCGGCCTTGCGCGCGGCTTCAAGCACCGGCGTCTGGTCGAGATAGGGATGGTATTCGACCTGGTTGGTGACCAGCGGTGCGGCGCTCAGCTTCGCCGCCTCGGCCATCAGCGCCGTGTTGAAGTTGCTGACGCCGATATGGCGGACCTTGCCGGCGCTCCTGACCTCGTTGAGCGCGCCGATCTGCTCGTCCAGCGGCACGGCATCGTTCGGCCAATGCAGCAGCAATAGGTCGACATGGTCGGTCCGAAGCTTGCTCAGGCTCTCGTCGACCGATTTCACGAAGGCATCGTGCTGATACTTGTCGACCCACACCTTAGTGGTCAGGAAGATGTCCGAACGGGCGACGCCCGAACCTGCGATAGCCTCGCCGATCTCTGACTCGTTGCCATAGATCTGGGCGGTGTCGATGTGACGGAAACCCTGCTTGATCGCTTCAGGCACCACCTGCAGAACTTCCGCGCCGGGCATGCGAAAGGTGCCGAAGCCCAAAGCCGGAATTGTCGCGCCATTGGCGGTAACGAATTTCATGATGTTTTCCTTAGTGGAGATTTGTTGGTGAGGGGATCGGGCGGATGGCTCCGCCATTAGGTAGGTCTGAGGCGCCGCCGATCAATCATCTTAAGCCGGCTGGCACAGCGGTTCGGCGCGTCGGTCAAGCGCGCCGCTCCACATGGTCAGGACAAAGGCGCCTGAAACCAGTACGGCACCGACCCAAGGCGTGGCCCCAAGGCCGAGCGGCGAGGCGACAACCAGGCCGCCGATCCAGGCGCCTAGGGCTATGCCGAGATTGAAGGCGGCGATGTTCAGCGCCGACGCCACATCGACCGCGCCCGGCCGATGCTCCTTGGCCAATTGCACGACATAGAGCTGCAGGCCAGGCACGTTGGCGAAGGACAGAAAGCCCAGCGCGGCAAGCGTCACCAGCGTCCACAAGGGCGAAATGGCCGTAAAGCTGAACAGGACGAGCACGGCGGCCTGCAGCGCAAACAGCACGGTCAGCGCCTTGACCGGGTTGCGGTCGGCGATGCGCCCGCCGGCGATGTTGCCGACAGCGATGGCGAGGCCATAAAGCACCAGGATCAGGCTGACGCTGGAGGCTTCGAAACCTGTGACCTGCTCCAGGATCGAGGCGAGGTAGGTGAAGGCAACGAAGGTGCCGCCATAGCCAAGTGCCGTCATGGCAAAGACCAGAAGCAACCGGCCGGAGCCGAGCACGCGAACCTGATCGAGCAGGCTCGACGGTGCCGCCTTGTTCAGCGTCGAGGGCAAAAGTGCTGCGATGCCGGCAAAGGCGATAACGCCGAGCAGCGAAACGCCCCAGAAGGTGGCGCGCCAGCCAAATGTCTGGCCGATGAAGGTGCCGAGCGGCACGCCGGTGACGATCGCCACCGTCAGGCCCATGAACATCATGGCGATCGCCGAGGCGCGGCGGTTTTCCGGCACGAGGTCGGCGGCGATCGTCG
The DNA here is from genome assembly GCF_056401815.1 of Aminobacter sp. P4_D5. Taxonomy (NCBI): domain Bacteria; kingdom Pseudomonadati; phylum Pseudomonadota; class Alphaproteobacteria; order Hyphomicrobiales; family Phyllobacteriaceae; genus Aminobacter; species Aminobacter sp. P4_D5. The sequence goes on from NZ_JBFUIP010000038.1 coordinate 26,357, forward strand.
CCCCCACCGAGAAGAACACGCCATGCGCGAAGGCCGACAGCACGCGGGCGACCAGCAGCATCTCGTAGCTGGGGCTCAGCGCTGCTGCGACATTGCCGGCGATGAACAATGCCATCAGGCCGAGCAGCAGCGGCTTGCGCTCGATACGCCCGGTCAGTGCCGTGAGGACCGGGGCACCAAAGGTGACGCCTAGCGCATAGACGCTGACGATCAGGCCGGCGAGCGGCAAGGTGATTTGCAGGTCCTGGGCCACCGTCGGCAACAGCCCGACGATGACAAATTCGGTTGTTCCGATGGCATAGGCCGCGATGGTGAGCGCGAAAATGGCAAGAGGCATGGCAGCACCGTTCCCGCCCGTGGGCAGCGGGCGTAGTTGGGCSAAATTCGATCGCCGGGTTGATCCTTGTCGGGCAATATGGTGCGGGCGGACTTGCGCAATAATCCGCCATGATGGATCAATGCTTGTGAATTGAATTCACAAGGGGCGAGCCATGGACAACCGGGCCGGCGAAATGGAGGCCTTCGTCCGGGCCGTTTCGCTCAAGAGTTTCTCCGCCGCCGGTCGCCAGCTTAACCTGTCGCCGTCGGCGGTCAGCAAGCTGATCACCCGCATCGAGGACCGCCTCGGCACCCGGCTTGTGGTGCGCTCGACGCGTAGCCTGCAGCTGACGCCGGAGGGCGAGATCTATCTCGAACGCGCCAGAAGCATCCTTGGTGAGATTGAGGAGGCCGAACGTATCGTCGCCGGCGGGGCCAATGCCGTGCCGCGCGGACCGCTCAGGGTCAGCGCCTCGGTTGCCTTCGGCGCAAGTCATGTCGTGCCGCATATGGCGGAGTTCCTGGCACTCTACCCCGAGGTCGAGCTCGACCTGTCGCTGACCGACAGCGTCATCGATCTCTATGAAGAGCGCGCCGACGTCGCCATCCGCTCCGGAAAGCTGCGCGATTCCGCGCTCAAGGCGCGCAAGATCCTGGAGATCCGCCGCGTCGTGGTCGCTTCGCCTGCCTATCTCGAAAGGCATGGCATACCCGAAAAACCGGGCGATCTCATCGGCCATAACTGCCTGCGCTTCAATTTCCTGCGCAGCCGCGACGAGTGGATTTTTCGCGACCCGGCGACCGGCGAGAGTTTCGCCCAGCGCATCGGCGGCAACCTGCTCGCCAATAACGGCCCGAGCCTGCGGCGCCCGTGTCTCGACGGCGTGGGCCTGTTCCGCACAGGTCGTTTCCAGGTCCAGGCCGACATCGATGCCGGAACGCTGGTGCCCGTGCTCGAAGCCTATAATCCCGAAGACATCGAGATGATCCATGCGGTGTTTGCCGGCCACGGCCATCTCGCCGCGCGCATCCGCGCCTTCATCGATTTCCTCGCCGAAAAGACGCGCGGCGCCTGACGTCATTGCATCGGCGGGCACATGCACTATCTTCAAAGGGTGCAATTGTCCGCGCGAAAGGCTAATGGCTGTTGATGCTCCCGATGGCAAAATTGAAGGTGGTTTTACTCGCGGCAGGCTTGATGCTTGCCGGCGCGCCGTCTGTCTTTGCGCTTGATCTGACGGTTCAGTCCGTCCCCAACGTGCTGACGATACAGCCCATCCCCAATCTGAGGCTCAACGAGCTGCAAATACTGCAGAGCCGTCAGGATCGTCTGAACTACCAATTCCAGCAGCGGCAATTTCGCGAGCAGGACCGCCAGCAGGTCGTGCCGCTGCGGCCCGATGTGCCCGTCATGAGGCCAAGCTGCCAGATCCAGCCTTTCGGCAACATCTTCCGCACCGTCTGCCGCTAAGCTTTCGCCTCGAGCTTGTCGACGGGTATGCCTGCGCGCAGGTCTATTTCGCTGCCAGCTGCTCGGCCAGGATGCCATCCAGCCTGTCGTAACCGGCCTCGACGCCCTTGGCCATGCCGATGGCGATGGCGCCGTCCCTTGCTTCGCGCGAGCTGTAGAGCATGGTGTTGACCGAGATCGTCCGGCCATTCTTTTCCGTCAGCACCAGCGTCGAGCGCGCCTCGCCATCGGTCCAGTCCATGTCGAACAGTTCAACGCTGACGATCTTTTCGGGCCGGAAGATCTCGCTGTACGTGCCGGTCATGCCCATGTCGCCGCGGTCGTCCTCGTGACGCCAGACAAAGCGGTATTTGCCGCCGACCTTCAGGTCGATCTCGCAGACGGCGAAGGACCAGCCGTCCGGTCCGGTCATCCAGCGCTTTAAGAGTGCCGGTATCGTCCAGCAGTCGAAGACCAGATCGCGGGGCGCGTCGAAGATGCGCGTCATGGCGATCTCGCGATCGCTCGGGGTCGTCACTTCCAGCCGGTGCGTCATCATCTTCTCCCTTCGTCTCAGGCCTTGCCCTGGTTCGCCTGCAGATCGGCGAGCAGCGCGTCGAGGCGCTTGTAGTTGCCTTCCCAGACCTTTCGGTATTCATCGAGCCAGCCGGTTGCCTCGGCCAGCGCTTCGCCTTCGATGCGGCATGGCCTGCGCTGCGCATCGCGGCCGCGCGAGATCAGGCCGGCGCGCTCCAGCACCTTGAGGTGTTTGGAAATCGCCGGCTGGCTCATGGCGAACGGTTCGGCCAGGTCCATCACCGAGACTTCGCCCGACATCAGCCTGGCGAGGATCGCGCGCCGGGTCGGATCGGCAAGTGCCGTGAAGGTGGCATCGAGACGTTCGGACGGCGTCATTTTATAACCCTCTTGTTCCATAACTCAAAGGTTATGAACAATGCCGATGTCCGTCAAGCCGCCTTGATGTAGTTGCTGACAAATGGGCGCCCCCGCGCGCTGGACAAATGTTTCCAGCACGCCCGCGCCCACAGGCATCCAGGCCGCTTTGCGTGCTCGAGCCGCTTTGCGTGCTCAGGCCGCTTTGCGTGCTCAGGCCGCTTTGCGTGCCTTTTTCGGATGCACATTCTGGTTCATGCGGAAGACATTGTCGGGATCGTATTTCTGCTTCACCTCCAGCAGCCTGGCATAATTGCCGCCATAGGCAGCCTCGACCCGGTCGGCCTCGTCGCCTGGCATGAAGTTGATGTATGCGGTGCCTACCGCCTGCGGCTTGGTCGCTTCGTAGATGTCGCGGGCCCAGCCCATGCAGGCCTTGTCCATGGACGCCTCGCGCCAGCGCGCATGCACGTTCATGACAAAATGCGAGCTGCGCTGCGGGAAGGCCGTGGCGTCCGTCGCCACCCGCCCGGCAGCACCGCCGACATGGCCGATGAAGATCTCGCATTCGGGCCCGGGCAAGGTGCGGATCGCCTTGTCGAGTATGTCGATCGTTGCATCAGGCAGATCGATGAAGTCGTGGCTCTTCCAGTAGTTGCGCGCGCCGGGCTGCAGCAGCGGGTCGAAGGCCGTCTGCCATCCGGAAAAGGGGTTCGGGCCGACCACATCGACGATCGGCTTGCCGATGCCGCGCAAGGCTTTGGTCGCCTTTTCGCCGGCTTCAAGGTCGCCGCAATAGCACATCGCCAGCACCAGAACCTCCTTCCAGTGCCATTGTGCCGGCAGGAATGGCAGGGGCGGCGCCTTGCGCATCACCGTCCAGCAGGTCAGCTCGTCGGGAGCGTCTTCAAGCACTTTCCGATATTGCTTGAGTACCGATTTGGCGTCGTCGAAGGGATGCACCACCAGCCCCGACAGCACTTGCGGGCCGAGCTTGTGCAGCTTGAACTCGAASSYCGTCACCACGCCGAAATTGCCGCCRCCGCCGCGCAGYGCCCAAAACAGATCGGGATGTTCTGACGTGCTGGCCCGGACCAATTCGCCATCGGCTGTTACCACATCGGCCGAAAGCAGATTGTCGATGGTCAGCCCAAGCTTCCGCGTCGTCCAGCCGAAGCCGCCGCCGAGCGTCAGCCCCGCGATGCCGGTGGTCGAGTTGATGCCTGTCGGCACCGCAAGAGTGAAGGCCTGCGTTTCCTTGTCGACGTCGGAAAGCAGCGCACCTGGCTCGACCCAGGCCCGGCGCGCCACCTTGTCGACACGCACCGATTTCATCATGCTGAGGTCGATCATCAGCCCGCCGTCGCAGACAGCGCTGCCGGCGATGTTGTGTCCGCCGCCGCGCACGGCGACCAGAAGCTCGTTTTCACGTGCGAATTTGACTGCGGCTATGACATCGGCGGCGCCGACGCAGCGCACGATAAGGCCCGGCCGGCGGTCGATCATGGCGTTCCACACCGAGCGGGCCTGGTCATAACCCTCGTCGCCGGCATGGAGCATTTGACCGCGCAGGCTTGCGGCAAATGCCTCAAGCGTCGGTGCGCTGATCGTCGTCATGCCTCCTTCCAATGTCGTGAGGCTCAAGTCGTTCATGATATGTTCCTCTCGTAGGTGTCATGCCTCCTCTTCACCGCAGCCGGCAATTGTGCGCCTAGCAAGAAGGATGGACAAGGCGGAGCGCGTTGCTGTTGCTGAAAGTGATGGGTGCGGTGTCTCGTCGCCTGGGGCGCGACTGTTGCCTTCGCGCCTTGCCGCAGCATGGTCCAGTCGCGATAGTGCCAAACAACTCAGTTAGTTCCGTGCTTCGACGCGGCGTAGTCGGAGACGGAACCAGCGATGCGGCCTACTTGCAGCGACATTGACCACCGAGCGCTGCAAGGCAATTGGGCGGAATGAAATCCAGGCCGGGCTTGCGCCGTATTGCATGTTGGTCTGCGACCGCTGCCCTCCTCTCAGCGAGCTTGCCCGCTGATCGGGCACTTGCCGAAGATCGGATGCTGCTGCTCGACCGCGACGGCCTGGTCATCAGGGCGCATCTACAGGCTGGCCTGAACGCGGTGATCGAACATAATCTGTTCTGGAACTTCGCCGCCACCTTCGCGCCATCGCCAAACTTCAACCCCGATAAGCAATGGCTTGAAGGCTATGTGAAGCCCGGCCTCAGCTTCATCAAGGAGTTCGACAACGCTCCGATGGCCTACGGCAAGATTTCGGCGGTGGCCTCGGGAACGCTTGGCATCGACGCCTACGGCATCGGCGACACCGGCCGTATCACGCTTGAAGAAGGCTATCTCGGATTGCGCTCCGCCGATGCTGGTCGCAGCTCGTTCGACGTCTCGATTGGCCCGCGCGAGTTCAAGGCGGGTACCGGAATGCTGATCGCCAATGGGGGCAACAGCGGCTTTGAGCGTGGTGCTCTCAAATTCGGACCACGCAAGGCCTGGAAGATGGCGGCACTGGGCGAGGCTGGCTACGACGATTTCAGCGGAACGGTGTTTTACCTCCAGCCCAACGAATTGCCCGACACCAGCAGCAGCACCAAGCTCATCGGTACGGACCTTCGCTACGACTGGCCCTCCGTCAATTCCTTTGCCGGCATAACCCTTGGCCATGTGTTGGAGTCGACGTCGGCTTACCCCAAGGCGGCTCCGGACGGGATAGGCGCGCCGACCATCCTGCCCGACGCGAGGCAGGGCCTGAACTTCGTCAATTTTTATGCCATCGGCACGCCCCTCCCGGGCGTTTCCGAGAACTTCTTTGCCGGCGCCGAAGTGGCCTATGAATGGAACAATGACATCGACATGCGGGCCTGGGCCGCGCGTACCCATGTCGGATACACCTTTGCCGATCTGTCGTGGTCGCCGACCATCGCGCTGTCTTATCAGACATTTTCAGGCGACGACCCGTCGACCCCGAGGCTCGAGCGTTTCGACCCGCTTTTCTACGAAGGCAGCCCGAGCAACTGGTCGACCGGGTCGAAGTCGTCGATGGTGTTCATCAATTCCAATGGGAGTTCGTATCAGGCCAGCCTGCGTGTCACACCGACCGAGCGGGACACGTTCACGCTGCGCTACGCGCATATCCGCGCCAACGAATTGCTGAGCCCGATCCAGTTCGGGCAAGGCACGCGTGTCGAAACATCAGGTGGTGTGCCCAGCCCGATTACCGGCGCCACCAACCACCATCTCTCGGATGACATCTTTCTCGAATATAATCGCGTGCTGAATCCGAACACCTTTCTCACCGTCGGGCTCAGCGCATCATTCCCTGGGCAGGGCATCGACTCTATCGTCAATGCCGATGCACCAACCTGGGCGGGAGCGTTTGCCAATGTGGTCGTCAATTTCTGAAGTTCGCAACGACGCGCGGTTGGGCGGCTTTGCCGGCGTGCTAGCTTTGGCCATGGCAGCCGCCATCGCGCTACCACCTTCGATCTCTCACGCGCAGGAGGCAAAAGCGCTGTCAGCCGAAGAGTCCGATCCCGTCAAGCTTGGCTGGATGGTCGGTTCGCCGCCGCCCGCCGACAAGATCATCCGCTTCACCGATCCCGACTATTTCTCCTTCCCCAAGATGCGCTGGACGGTCTGCCATTTCCGCCAGCTGATGCCGACGGTCAATGTCAGCCGTGGCCTTGGCGCGCCGCTGCCTTTCGAGCGCAAGACCGACGAGACCATCGACGCGGTAAAATTCACTCCACTCGGTGGGGGTGCTGCGATGACATGGGAACAGTCGCTGGCCGCCAATTACACCGACGGCATCGTTGTTCTGCATGACGGCAAGATCGTCTATGAGCGCTATTTCGGCTGCCTCGACGACGCCGGCCAGCACGGCGCGATGTCGGTCACCAAGTCGCTCACCGGCCTTTTGGGCGAGATGCTGGTGGCCGAGGGCAAGCTCGACGAAAACGCCAAGGTGGCATCAGTCGTGCCTGAGCTTGCCAAGAGCGCGTTCGGTGACGCCACCATCAAGCAGGTGCTCGAGATGACCACGGGCCTGCGCTACAGCGAGGACTATGCCGATCCCGATGCCGATGTCTGGGTCTATTCGGCCGCGGGCAACCCACTGCCCAAGCCGGAAGGCTACACCGGCCCGCGCAGCTATTTCGAATATCTGCAGACGGTGCGCAAGGAAGGCGAGCACGGCACGGCCTTCGGCTACAAGACCATCAACACCGATGCACTCGGCTGGATTATCGCGCGCGTCACCGGACAATCCGTCGCCCAATTCATGTCGGAGCGGATCTGGAGCAAGATGGGGGCCGAGCAGGACGCCTACTACACCGTCGATTCAACCGGTACGCCCTTTGCCGGCGGCGGCTTCAACGCCGGCCTGCGCGACATGGCGAGGCTTGGCCAGCTGCTGCTCGACGACGGCGTCATCAATGGCCAGCGCCTGGTGCCCGAGGCGGCGATCGCCCGCATCCGCGCCGGCGGCGACAAGGCGGCATTCGAAAAGGCCGGCTATGCGCTGCTCAAGGGCTGGAGCTATCGCGGCATGTGGTGGATCACCAACAACGACCACGGCGCCTATATGGCGCGTGGCGTGCATGGCCAGGCGCTCTACATCGACCCCAAGGCGCGCGTCGTCATAGCCCGCTTCTCGTCACATCCAACGGCGGGCAATGCCGCCAACGACCCGACTACGCTGCCGGCTTACGAAGCGGTGGCGAAGTATTTGATGAAGTGAGACCTACACCACCGCCCGGCGATATAGATGCCAGGTGGCGTGGCCGAGCACCGGCAGCACCACCAGCAGCCCAAGGAAGAAAGGCAGGCAGGCTGCAAGCACCGCAAGCGTCACCACCAGCCCCCAGCCCAGCATGACCACCGGGCTCGCCAGGACCGTGCGCACCGAGGTGATCATGGCGGTGACGAAATCGACCTCGCGGTCGAGCAGCATCGGGATCGAGATCACGGTGAGAGAAAACAGCACCAAGGCAAGGGCGGCACCGACGAGGTGGCCGACGCCCAGAAAGATCCAGCCTTCGTTCGTCGTCGTCACCACATGGACGAAGCGGTCGAGCGTGGCAAAAGACATGCGCCCGAGGATCAGCGCGATCAAGAGCCTGATCTGGTACATCCAGATCCAGAACACGAACAGCATGACGAAGGCCATCCACGACACCTCGCGCCGCCGCTGCGCCCATACCACCGCCAGCACTTCGCGCAGGCTCGGCGACTGCCCGGCCTCCAGCCGGCGGCTGACCTCGTAGAGGCCGACGGCGGCAAAGGGCCCGACCAGCGGAAAGCCGATGGCAAAGGGATAGATCAGCCAGGGTTCGTGCAGCACGACAAGTGCTATGGTGATCATTATGCCGATGACGGCGAAGACGGCGCCGATCATAAGCCCGATCATCGGACGGCGTGCAAAGTCGGCGGCCCCTTCGGCAAGGCTGGCCCGTATGTCGGCCACACTGAGCGCCCGCACCTCCGGCAGCGCCCCCGGCCGCTTGCCTGGCTGTGCCGCCTTGTTCACATCGACCATCGCTTCCTCCCTCGCGTCGTCGTATTTTGCCGACCATGCACTGTCAGGTGCAAAGTGTATTGATCAGGATCAAGCGCTTTCGCAGCTGGCGCCATTCAGGCCGAAGCCAGCCCGTACCCCACCGCCGCTCCCGCCAGCACAATCGCCACCAGCCCCTGGAACAAGGCGACGATCACCTTGAGGGCCGCGCGCGCCAGCGACAGCTCCAGATGCTTGGCAAACCAGCGTGTCTCCACCGTCACGTACCAGAGCATGGCAAGCCCGAACAGCGCCACTCCCGCCAGCATCGTTGCGGGCCTGTCGATGCGCGTCAGCACGCCGCCGATGCTGGAGACCAGCGCGAAGGGGGCGGCGACATAACACTGGCTGTAGAAGGGCCGCTTCAGCGTGTTGCGGTCGATGCGGATGCCGCGGTGGCGCAACAGCTTCCGTGCCATCAGCAGCGGAAAGACGCTGAAGACCACCGCGCGAAACAGCAGCAGGTTGGAATCGCTCGCCAGAAACGACGGCGGCGCCCAGGGCGTTTCCTGGCTCACCAGCGCCAGTTCGAAACCATGCGCGATCAGCAAGGTGATCAGCAAAAACATCGGCGGGCTGAGCGTGTCGGTATATTGCTCGTCGATGTCGTCGGCCAGTTCCACGTCGGCATAACGCATCATCGCCTGCGGGCGGCGCAGCGTCCGCCACATGGTGATCGGATAAAACAACAGCCACGACGCCAGCTCGTAAAGCAGCTCCTCGAGCGATTTCAGCAATCGCATGAAGTCCATGCGTCATCCCTCTCCTTGCGCGGGTTTTCGCGCAACACATCATGGCGAGGGCAACGCCGTGTGGAAAGAGCGATGCGCTGATAGGCCATCGGGGAAGAGCGCTTGCAATTCTGTAAAGTGACAACGCACAACTGGGCAGGTACTGGTAGCGTGTACAGCTATGGGGAGCACAATGGTTGCGCGGCGAAACTTCGCTTTCCTTGGTGCCGTCCTTGCGCTTTGGTCTGTGTCGGCGCTCCCCACTGGAGCCAATGCCGCAACCGCATCGGTTTTCCTTGAAGACCAGACCTGGACCGAGCTGCGCGATCTCATCAGCGCTGGAACGACAACCATCATCGTGCCGATAGGCGGCACCGAGCAAAATGGCCCGGCCATGGCGCTCGGCAAGCACAATGTTCGCGTGAAATTTCTGGCCGAAAAGATTGCCGGGCGGCTGGGCAAGGCGCTGGTTGCGCCGGTCATCTCTTATGTCCCGGAAGGCACCATCGACCCGCCGAGCGCCCATATGAAATTTCCCGGCACGATCACCATCAGCGACAAGACGTTCGAGCAGCTGCTCGAATCCGCGGCCCGCAGCTTCAAGCTGCACGGCTTCACGACCATTGTGCTGATCGGCGACCATGGCAGCTACCAGGCCAGCGAACGTGCGGTGGCCGAGCGTTTGAACAGCGAATGGCGCAAGACCCCGGTGCGCGTCTTTGCAGCACTTGAATATTACAACATAACCCAAAGCGCCTATGTGGACCAGCTCTTGGCCGCTGGCGCAAAACAATCTGAAATTGGAACGCATTCCGGGCTGGCCGACACATCGCTGATGCTTGCCATCGACCCGTCGATGGTGCGCAAGGATCGCATTGCGGCGAGCCCGAAACGCAATGCAAGCGACGGCGTGTATGGGGGCGATCCGACGCGCTCCACAGCGGAGTTTGGCCAGCTTGGCGTCGACCTGATCGTGACCGGAACAACCGAGGCGATCCGCACCTTCGTCGCAAAGCAGCCGAAATGACCAGAGCGCTCAAGCATTTCATCGCCGCGCCATTCATGCTGTTTGTCCTGGCAAGTGCCGCTTCGGCTGGACCTTGCCCGGAGGATTGCAGCGCGCCTCCGCCCGGCCGCACCAACATCTATAGCGAAACGACGTCCGGCCATTTGAGCCCCGCGACGTCAGGCGCGCTGGCCCGCGTCTATGTCCCCAATCATTCGTCCAACAGCGTGTCGGTGATCGATCCGGTCACGCTCAAGGAAGTCGACAGGTTCAAGGTCGGGCTCGCGCCGCAGCACGTTGTTCCCTCGTGGGACCTGAAGACGCTGTGGGTCGCCAACAACGCCAGCAACACAAGCAAGGGCAGCCTGACGCCCATCGATCCGAAAACCGGCAAGCCGGGCAGTGCCGTGCCGGTCAACGATCCCTACAACATGTATTTCATGCCGGACGGCAGTTCGGCGATCATTGTCGATGAATCCCTGAAGCGGCTCGAGCTGCGCGATCCGCAAACCATGGCGCTGAAATCGGTCATCGCGACGCCGACCTGCCATGGCATCAATCATGCCGATTTCGCCGCCGACAATTCCTACGCGATATTCACCTGCGAGTTTGGCAGTGGCGGTCTGGTCAAGGCCGATCTGCAGAACCAGAAGGTCCTGGGCAGCCTCGCCTTGTCGAAACCGGGCATGCCGCAAGACATCCGGCTTTCGGCCGACGGCAAGGTTTTTTATGTCGCCGACATGATGAATGACGGCGTCTTTTTGGTCGATGGAGACAGCTTTACCGAAATCGGCTTCATTGCCACCGGCATTGGGGCGCACGGCTTTGCAGTCAGCCGCGATGGCACGAGACTTTACGTGGCAAACCGTGGTTCGCATCAGATGGAGAATTCCCATCCAAAGGGCCAGGGCAGCGTCAGCGTCATCGACTTCGCGACCCGTTCGGTCGTGGCGCAATGACCCGTTCCAGGTGGCGGCAGCCCGGACATGGGCAATGTCAGCGCCGATGGCAAACAATTGTGGCTGTCCGGTCGCTTCGACAGCGAGGTCTACATGTTCGACACCGCCACCGGTGCGGTCGTGAAGATCCCCGTTGGCGTCGAGCCGCACGGCCTGACGGTCTGGCCACAGCCTGGCAGGTACTCGCAAGGCCATACCGGCAATATGCGCTGAGCTGCCCGGGGCTTTATGCCAGAGACCGCCGATCGCGCTGACAGGACGTTCACGCCGCCCGACCGGCAGGCTATAGCAGGGCAAAGCCCTCCTGCTGGATCTCGCCCAAGGATTCTCCCCCTATGACCGACATCATGACCACCGACACCGTGCTCGACCGCTTCCTTCGCTATGTCGTCATCGACACCCAGTCCGACGCGAGCTCACCGACCCAGCCCTCGACCGAAAAGCAGAAGAACCTCGGCCGCCTGCTCGTCGAGGAGCTGCTGGCGATCGGCCTCAGCGACGCGCATCTCGACGAGCATGGCTATGTCTACGCCACTGTGCCATCCAACACCGACAAGCAGGTGCCGGTGATCTGCTTTTGCTCGCACATGGACACCGCGCCCGATTTCACCGGCACCAACGTCAAGCCGCAGCTGGTGCGCAACTATGCTGGCGGCGACATTCAGCTCAAGGGCGATCCGCAGCAGGTCATCCGCGTCAGCGATCATCCAGAACTCGCCAACCAGATCGGCAACGACATCGTCACCACTGACGGCACGACCCTGCTCGGCGCCGACGACAAGGCCGGCATCGCCGAGATCGTGACGGCGGCACAGTTCTTGGTCGCCAATCCCGACATCAGGCACGGCACCATCAAGCTTCTCTTCACCGCCGACGAGGAGATTGGCCGCGGCGTCGACAAGGTCGACTTCAAGAAGCTCGGCGCCAAATTCGCCTACACCATGGACGGCGAAACCGCCGGCCATATCGAAGACGAGACCTTTTCGGCCGACGGCGTCGAGATTGCCATTTCGGGCGTCGCCATCCATCCCGGCTTCGCCAAGGGCCGCATGGAAAACGCCATCAAGATCGCCGGCRCCATCGTCGACCGGCTGCCGAAGGAGCTTGCGCCCGAAACCACCGAGGGCCGCGAAGGCTTTGTCCACCCCACCGCTCTGTCGGGCTCGATGGAAAAATCGTCGCTCAGCCTCATCGTCMGCGACTTCACCGACGAAGGTCTCGCCACCAAGGAGGCAATGCTCGAAACCATCGTCAGGGACGTCCTGAAAGCCTATCCCGGCTCGTCCTACACCTTCACGGTCAAGGAGCAGTACCGCAATATGAAGGTGGTGCTCGACCGCCACCCCGAGATCGTCGAAAACGCGCTCGAAGCCGTGCGCCGCGCCGGCATGGAGCCGGTGCGCGGCAGCATCCGCGGCGGCACCGACGGCTCGCGCCTGTCGTTCATGGGCCTGCCGTGCCCCAACATCTTCGCCGGCGGCCACGCCTTCCACTCCCCCCTCGAATGGGTCAGCCGCCAGGACATGGAAAAGGCAGTGAAGACGATCGTCGAGCTGGCAAGAGTGTGGGAGGAACGGGCGTAGGGGGCATCGCGGCGACCGACACTGGCGCTTTAGGACGACAGTGAGTGCAACTGCTCCTGCATCGGCAGCGTTTGCCGAAGTGCGCTGGGATTGAAGCCGGTGGCGCTGCGAAAGGCGCGGCTGAAATTGGCCGGCGTGGAGTAACCAAGCTCTGCGGCTATGCGGGTGATCGAGACATCCGTATACCGGAGCAGTTCATCGGCGCGCCGCGCCCGGGCAGCATTCGCCAAGGATCGAAAAGCCGATCCCTCGCCATTCAGCTCGCGCTGCAGAGAGCGGGTGCTGATGTCCATCGCGCGGGCGGTGCTGTCGATCGAAATCGAGCCGCCACGGACCTGAAGGCGGATATGTTCCGAGATGACGCCAAGCGTATCGCGCGGGGCAGCACCGCGCCGATCACGCGCCACGTCGGCTATGGTGATGATCGGCGCTGCGGCTGGCGCGGGGCCGCGCGTGGTGAGGCTGCCCCGGTCGAAGACGACGGCCAAGGTCGGTGCATTGAAGACGACAGGGCAGTGGAACATGTCTTCGAAGGGGGCGGTGTGGCGCGGCCGAGGGATATCAAGCTCGATCCTGAGCGGCCGCCAATTTTCGGACAGGAAATGCCGGCAAACGCTTGACAGCGCGCCTGCCGCGACGTTCGCGGCATGATCGTAGCCGGGGCGGCCGGCGAGGGCGAGGCCATAGCTGAAGCGGGCCTCGTCGCCGCGGGTGACAAGGGCCATCGTATCGCCGGTGGAGTGGTAGGCGAGGGCTTCGATAGCCCGGCCGAACGCCGCGCCGAGCGTGTCGGCGGCGTAGATGTATTGCCCATATATTCCGTAGTTGGCGACATCCATCTGTGGGGACATCAGCAAGCCGAAATTGGCCTCGCCGGCAACTCGCGCCGCCGTGTCGATCAGCCTCAAACCCGCCGCTTGCGGGATGAAGCCGCTTTCGCCTTCGATCACTTCAAGGTCGACGCCGGCGGCGCGGACGGCCCGAGCCAGCGTCCGCTCGCCAAGCTCGCGCCGGATCAGCTGCGGCAGGCCGTGCAAGGTGAGGTTTGAAATGACCGGGGTCGTAGGCATTCTGGCTACCTCGAAGCATTTCTTCAGACTTGGCGCAAAATGAGTGGTGGCGCAACGCCGTCGCGGCTCAATAATGCATCCGTCGCGATTGACGGCGGCACGAAAAACGACCCACAGTTGCAGTGGCCATTGTCGAGGAGAGGGCAATCATGCGCATGACGAGAC
>NZ_JBFUIP010000039.1:0-39524 GCF_056401815.1 Aminobacter sp. P4_D5
CCTTGAGGGTGGCCACGTCCGAACCGCGCCTGAAAGCCTTGCCATTGGCGCGTTCGACGCCGAGTGCTKCCCATTTGTCGAGCGTCATCGATCCCGAAGGGAATTTCTGTCCCTGGGGCAAGACGACCTCGTAGCCCCAGGTCTTGCCGGCCTGCCAGCCATTTTTCTTCAAGAGATTGGCGGCCGTGGCGAGTGCGTCGGGTACGGAGTTCCAGATGTCGCGCTTGCCATTGCCGTCGGCGTCGACGGCATAGGCTTGGTAGCTGGTCGGGATGAACTGGGTGTGGCCCATCGCACCTGCCCAGGAGCCGACGAGGTGGCTTTCGTCGATGTCGCCACGCTGCAGGATCTTGAGTGCCGCGATCAGCTGGGTGCGGGCGAATTTCGCCCGGCGCTGGTCGCCATAGGCGAGCGTTGCCAGCGAGCGCACGACATTGCGCATCACTTTGTCGTTCTTGAGAATCTCGCCGTAGTTCGATTCCATCGACCAGATGGCGAGCAGGATGTAGCGGTCGACACCGTAGCTGGCCTCGATGCGATCGAGCCACGGCTTCCACTTGCGTGCCATCTCGCGGCCGACTGCAATCGACTGATCATGCACGCGATTGTCGAAATAGTCCCATACCGGTGCGGTGAATTCCGGCTGGAAGCGGGCTTTTTCCAGCACCTCTGGATCGGCCGAGGTTACGCCGCGAAAGGCACGATCATAGGTCGCGCGGGAGATTCCGTTGTCGGYGGCTACCGAACGGAAGCTCGCGACCCAGCGTTCGAAGCCGGCCTCGGCCGCCGCCGGGCCAGCAGGCAACAGCAGCGCGAGCGAAAGACCAGCGATCGCGGCAACGCCTGCGAGACTCTTGGCGGTAATGCGAAGGGGCATTCTTTCCTCCTTGGAGAGATCAGAAAGTCGATTCATCGCCGAAGCCGGTTAGCAATCAGTTTACCATGGTCCCCTGGGGAACGAAAAACGCCCCTGGGGATTGTCTCCCCAATGGGCGGGACAATCAAGATCGCGTGATCGGTGGTCTTGCCCCCTGTCCCTGAATATGTGATCGCGTTCAGTATTCCTCAATTCGGGCGTGACAATGTCACTTCTCGATACCCGTAATCTTCTATCGGACGATGAAGCATGAAGAGAGTTCGCAAGGCAGTTTTTCCGGTCGCGGGTTTGGGCACGCGTTTTCTGCCTGCCACCAAGTCGATCCCGAAGGAAATGCTGACTGTTGTCGACCGTCCGGTGATTCAATACGTGGTCGACGAGGCACGCGAGGCTGGGATCGAGCATTTCATCTTCGTCACCGGCCGCAACAAGGCGGTCATCGAAGATCATTTCGACGTCCAGTTCGAACTCTACGACACGCTGGCACAGCGCGGCAAAATCGAACAGCTTGAACGGCTGCAGCGGCTCCAGCCAGGGCCGGGCCAGACCTCTTTCACCCGCCAGCAGGTGCCGCTTGGCCTTGGCCATGCGGTTTGGTGCGCGCGCGAACTGGTCGGCGACGAACCTTTCGCACTGCTTTTGCCCGACATGATCATGCAGTCGGAAAAGAGCTGCATGCGCGAGATGGTCGAGCTTTACGCCGAAACCGGCAGCAATATTATCGCCGTGCAGGAGTGCGATCCCGCCGAGACGCACAAATACGGCATCGTCGGACAGGGCAAGGCCGTCCACACCGGCTTCGAAATCGAAGGCATGGTGGAAAAGCCGAAGCAGGGTACGGCACCCTCCAACCTTTTCATCAATGGCCGCTACATCCTGCAGCCTGAGATCTTCAACATCCTGGCAAGCCAGGAGCGTGGCGCCGGCGACGAGATCCAGCTCACCGACGCGATGCTGAAGCTTGAAAAGCAGCAGCGTTTCTACGGCTACCACTATCGCGGCCGCACCTTCGACTGCGGCTCGCCGGAAGGCTTCGTCGAAGCCAATGTCGCATTTGCCCTGTCGCGTTCGGATCTCAGCAAAAGCATGGCCGGTGTCATCGAAGGCTTGCTGCACGAGATGAAGCCGGGCCGCTAAAGCGGCTGCAATGTCGCCCGCGCGTCAATTTTGGGCGCGCGGAGCGATGGCCATCGGGGCCTGCTCCAGATAGACATGTCCTGCCAGGTGCCCGCAGCGATGCGGGAGAATCGGGAACACGGTGCAAATCCGTGGCGTGCCCAACGCTGTAAGAGGGACCGTATCGGCAAAAGCCACTGTTCATCTTGAATGGGAAGGTGCCGACAACGGGTTGAACTCGAGCCAGAAGACCGGCCCGGCAGAAATCGTCCTCCGCATGGTCAGGCGGGGGAAATCGATTGCTCGCAAGGGGATACGCGATGCCGGCTGACCATTTAAATTCCAATTGTTTCGACCAAGCTGCACAAGATGCCGTCTACCGCGCCATCTTCACGCGCCGCGACGTGCGCAGCCATTTTCGGCCTGACCCACTGAGAGATGAGCTGCTGGCGCGGCTGCTGATGGCTGCCCATCACGCGCCGTCGGTTGGCTTCATGCAGCCATGGAATTTCATCGTCCTCCGCGATGCCGAGCGCCGGCAGAAAGTGCGCGACCTGTTCTTCGCCGCGCGCCAGCAGGAACTGCCGCACATCGCCGAGGAACGGCAGGCACTTTACCGCAAGCTGAAGCTCGAAGGCATCTGCGAGACCCCGCTCAACCTTGTCGTCACCTGCGACCGGAGCCGCTCGGAAAATTCGCCGCTTGGACGCTGGCACAATCCGGAAATGGATCTCTACAGCACCGTTTGCGCCGTGCAGAATTTCTGGCTGGCGGCGCGTGCCGAAGGTGTCGGCGTCGGCTGGGTCAGCATCCTCGACCGCGAGGCGCTGAAGCAGCTGCTAGGCATTCCAGATCATGTCGTGCCGGTGGCTTATCTCTGCGTTGGCCGGGTCTCCGAATTCGCGCAAAAGCCCGACCTTGAAAGGCATGGCTGGGGCAGCCGCCTGCCGCTGGCCGATCTCATCATGAGCGAGGTGTTTTCCGGTGGCGGAGAAGAAGCGCTGAAGGCGATTGCCGCCGAACTCGTTGCCCCTGAATCCTAGCGCTGGATTCTCATCCCGAGGAACACTGTGTTGGTCGTGCTATCGCGGTTGGGCAGTGTGCTGGTGAACGTTTCATGGCGCAGCCTGCCGGTGAGGCCGGCATAGCGGTTGAGCCACCAGGTCATGCCTGCTTCGGCGGTCAGCGTCAGATCGTGGTCCTCGGAGTCGGCATAGTCGCGCCAACCGGCGCCCACGGCTGCCATGCCCGTGAGGTTCGCGCGGATTTCACGCTCGACGCTGAGACGCCCAGCATAGAGAATCGAGCCGCTTTCGCCCGGAGTGGTCGAGCCTTCCACGAAGGTTGCGCCGTTGAAGCCAACGATGGTGCCACGGATCGGCGACCATCTGAGGTCGGCGGCAAATGTCGGTTCGGAAATGGTCTTGAGGCGCTCGTCATCGAAGTTTTCGCTGATCCAGCCGGCCGAAAGCTCGCCGCCGAATTTCTCGCCCATGTCCAATTCGACGCCGGCGCGTGCGCCGATCCTGTTCGACGAGCGTTCGAAGCCGGCAGTGTCGAAGCGGAGATCATAGACGCGGCGTCCGTATTCGACCTCGCCAAATGGCGTCAATGCAGGCGATATCTCGTAGCCGGCGCGCAGCCTGCCTGTGTAGAGCGTGGAATTCCTGTCTTCCTGAGACAGCGTGGCGCCGTCCGACAATTGAGCGTCGCTGTAGGTTTCCTTGGTCGCCTCGCCGGCCACGCCGAAGCGGAATTTGCCGACATCCTTCTCCAGCCCAAGCTCGCCATCGAGGATGTGGAGCGTCGGCCGCTCGGCGGTGCCGACGATGACGACGGGGGAGGTGGCCGATTCCGGGCGGAAATCGTAGCCAAGACGCGCGATGGCCCGAAGGTCGTCGGCGAGGTCGAGCTGCAATCGGCCGTTGATGCCTCCGGCGAGATCGTCGACCTCCTGCCCGGAGAGGGATTTGCGAACGATGCCATACGCATCGATGTTCGCCGAATGGCTTTCCCAGTCCGATGCGGCATTGAGCCGAAGGGCGGTATCCGACAGCACCGCCGACTTTCCGTCCGGGCTCGAATCGGCGTTCGAACTCGCCTCCAGTCCTTGCACGAGGCTGGGCCTGAGCACAAAACTGCCGACGCGGATGCCGGTGGGCGCGAAGGGAGTTGCATCGATCAGGGGCGTAAGTGCCTCGATGGCGGCTTGCCGTGCGGATTCCGGGCCGTTCTCCACGCTGGTTTCTGAGTCGATGGTACCCTGGCGCACGGTGCCGGTGGTAATGTCGTCTTCCGCCGCTGGCGCAACGGGCCTGGTGGCGGGCGCCCTTGTGGGGGCCGCGCGTTGCCGTCGCGCCTCTTCGGCACGTTGGCGGGCCGTGGTAGGCTGGCGAGCGGACGCCGCGCTGTCGGCGTTGGGCGGCTCGCTGAACAGGCTGTCTTCTGCGGCTGCGTCCGCCTGGTCGGGTAGGGCGCCGGGGCTGACAGGCTGATAGTCCGCGACCTGATCTTGGGGTTCGGGCGTTTGCGGCTGGGCCATGGGCCTGCGCGTCAGCGAACCTGTTGCGTCTCCATCTGCAAACGTACCGCGCAAGCCGGCTTCCTGAGCATGCAAAGGCGTGGCGCAAAGCAACGTCGCTAGACTTGCTGTTGCCAGCAAGGCGCGCAGTCCTGCACTGCCCCACGGTCCTTTTTGCTCTGGCCTGATCTGCGCCATCTTTTCCACTGCTTCGCCGACGCATGGGCGCCGCAATTACCAACTGGTAAATGGCCATGGTTAACGGAGCGTTTCCCGCCACCCCGGGGACGCATCGTTCGGGCCGGATAATCATGGACAGGGACCGTTCGACGCGCTAACGCATGCGACATGCACGCTGGATCGCTGAAAAAAGAGCCGGACCGGCAGGCGTCGATCGCCTCCGCCCTCCGCACCGTCACCACTGAGCAGGCCGGCATGGCCGCGCTTGCTGCCGCGCTCGAAGGGGTATTGGCGGAGCCATTTGCCCAAGCCGTCTCGACCCTCGGGCAACTGAGCGGCCGGGTCATCGTCACGGGTGTTGGCAAGAGCGGCCATATCGGCTCCAAGGTCGCAGCGACCCTGGCCTCGACCGGAACGCCAGCCTATTTCGTCCACCCCTCCGAAGCCATCCACGGCGATCTCGGCATGATCACCAAGGAAGACGCGATCGTGGCACTCTCCTGGTCGGGCGAGACGGCCGAACTCAAGGGCATTGTTGCCTATTCCAGGCGCTTCTCGATCCCGTTGATTGCCATTACCGCCGGCGACGCTTCCGCATTGGCACGTCAGGCGGATGTCGTCTTGTCATTGCCGCGCGCCCCGGAAGCTTGCCCGCATGGGCTCGCGCCGACGACCTCGACGCTGCTCCAATTGGCAATTGGCGATGCGCTGGCGGTGGCCCTGCTTGAAGCGCGCGGCTTCACCGCCGACCACTTCCGCACCTTCCATCCGGGTGGCCAGCTCGGCGCGAGCCTGATGCCGGTCGGCGACCTGATGCACATAGGCGATGAAATGCCGATCGTATCGGTTGGCACCAAGATGCCAGAGGCGGTCAAGACGCTGTCCAAGAAGCGCTTTGGCTGCGTCTGTGTCGTTGACGAAGATGGCAAGCTCGCCGGCATCATCACCGACGGCGATCTGGCGCGCAATCTCGACCGCAATCTTGCCGAGACCAATGTCGAAGACATCATGACCCGGCGGCCCAAGACCGTGCCACGACAGATGCTGGCAGGTACTGCAACTGCCATGCTCAACGAGCACAATATCAGTGCCATTCTCGTGGTCGAAGACGACCGTCCGGTCGGCATCATCCACTTCCACGATTTGCTCAGGGTCGGCGCTGCATAGAGCGCCGTGCGTCCGAACGGACGCGCAAAGGACGCTCTAAATCATTGAATCTACGCATCGTGCTTTCCGAAAATCGATTCCGATTTTCGGGCAGATGCGCTAGGCAGCGTCAGACCGGCTCCACCACCAGTTCCAGATCGGCGTCCGCGGCACTGATGACACGCACCTGCGTGCCGACAGGCAGGTCTGGACCGGAAACGCGCCATGTCGTGTCGCCGAGCTTGATCCGTCCCCGGCCTTCCTTGATCGGCTCGGTCAGCGTTGCGGTGCGCCCGATCATCTGGGCGCCGCGGCGGTTGAGCAGCGGCTGGTCGGAGACATCGCCACGCCCGCGCACGATCTGCTTGCCGATATAGGCCGAAGCGAGCGCCAGGACGAGGAAGAGCAGGACCTGAACCTGCCACCCCCAGAACGCGGCGTCCCACAAAAGCAGCGAGATCGCGCCGACGATAAGTGCGGCAATGCCGATCCACAACAGGAACACGCCAGGCGCGAAAATCTCCAGCGTCAGCAGGATGAAGCCGAGCAGCATCCAGTTCCAGGGACCGAGTTCGGCAACGATGCGGGCGATCATTTGCGGTTCCTCAATGCACCTGCGCTCAGCTCTGCTCCGGCGGGATGCGCGGCGGGCGCGATGCCTGGCGCTGGGCACCGTTGGTGCCTTCGCTGCGGAATACTTCCTTGGCGATGGCGCCGATGCCGCCAAGCGAGCCGATCAGTGACGACGCCTCGAACGGCATCAGCACGATCTTGTTGTTGGGCGATGCGCCGATCTTGGCGAGAGCTTCGGTGTATTTCTGGGCGACGAAGTAGTTGATCGCCTGGACGTCGCCCTTGGCAATTGCTTCCGACACGACCTGGGTGGCGCGGGCTTCGGCCTCGGCGGAGCGCTCGCGCGCTTCGGCGTCGCGGAAGGCAGCTTCCTTGCGGCCTTCGGCCTCGAGGATCTGTGACTGCTTGAGGCCCTCGGCGGCCAGGATCTGGGCGCGCTTGTTTCTTTCGGCCATCATCTGGCGGCCCATCGACTCGACGAGGTTGGCCGGCGGGTTGATGTCCTTGATCTCGACGCGGGTGAGCTTGATGCCCCAGGGGTGTGCTGCTTCGTCAACGACACGCAACAGGCGCTCGTTGATGGCGTCGCGGTTCGACAGCAATTCGTCGAGGTCCATCGAGCCCATCACGGTACGGATGTTGGTCATGGTCAGGTTGAGGATGGCGTTCTGCAGGCCAGACACCTGATAGGCAGCCTGCGGCGCGTTGAGCACCTGGTAGAAGGCGATGCCGTCAACAGCGACTATGGCGTTGTCGCGGGTGATGATTTCCTGCGTTGGAACGTCCAGCACCTGCTCCATCATGTTCATCTTGGCGCCGATGCGGTCGATGAAGGGGATGATCAGGTTGAGGCCAGGCGTCAGCGTCTTGGTGTAACGACCGAAGCGCTCGACCGTGTAGTTGTAGCCTTGCGGAATGGTCTTGATGCCGGTGAACAGCACAAACAGCACCAGGACGACCAGTGCCGGAATGATAATGTCGAAACCGCTGATTTCCATTCGGCTGACCCCCTAGAATTGAGCGTGGCGGCAAGACGACCGCATCCGCTTGATGTCGAAAGACTTAAGGGTCTTTCCAGGCTGTTACAATCATGTGCCGGCGGATTGTCGGCTGTTCTCAACGACCAAAGCCGAACAAATCGGTGTCTGAGTCCTCGCCGCCTGAAATGGCCGCGCTGACGATCTCGGCTGCGATGCGCGAATAGGTGATGCCATTGCCGCCATAACCCATCACCGCATGGATGCGCGGATGGCGAGGTAGTTTCCCGATTTGCGGCAGGCCTGTGGGCGTGGTGCCGAATGAACCTGCCCAGGCGAATTCAGGCGTCGTTTCGAGCTTGGGCAAAAGCGCCTTCAGCTTGCGCGAGATACGCTCGGACTTTTCGGCGATCAGCATATCGCGTCGGGCTTCGTCGGTGAAATCCTCGTCCTCGCCGCCGCAGATGACACGACCGTCGCCGGTCGCCCGCAGATAGAGGTAGGGTTCAGAGGCTTCCCAGATGAAGGCGGCACCCGGCCACAGCGCCTGCTTTTGCGGTCGCGTGGCGATCGCCCATGTCGAGATGATCTTGTGGCCTGTCGCCGGAACGAGATCGGCGACGAGTTCGTATCCGGTTGCCAGTACGACGTGGCTGGCCGTAATCGTCGGGCCGCCGGCCGTTGTTACGACCACGTCGTCGCGGCTGTCCTTGATGCCGGTTGCCTCGGCAGGTGCGTAGAAGCGCGCCTTGCGTTCGAGCGCCTTGCGGAAAAGCCCGACGGCCAGCTTGCGCGGATCGAGTGCCAGATTGCCATGGCTGAGGATAGCGCCATTGCGCTTGATGCCGAATTTCTCGCGCAGTGACGATGGTGTCAGATAGGTCGCATGGATACCGGCAAGTTGCCGAGCTTCGGCTTCCTTGCGCAGCGCGCTTGGGTCGAGCACATCGCCAGCCAGAAAGAGCGATTGCTTGATCTCGATGTTGCAATGGATGCCAAGTTCGGCGATGCGAGCCTGGAGGTTCATCACCGCGAGGCGCGACCGCCGCCAGGCGCGTTCGGCATGTTGCTTGCCGATCTGGCGCGACAAGCTTGAAAGTGGCTGGTCAATCTCGAACTGGACAAGGGCGGTGGTTGCCGACGTCGATCCCAGGAGTGGGCCGCGCCGGTCGATGCAAACGACCGCATGGCCAGCGTCGGTCAACGCCTCGGCCATCATTGCACCGCTGATGCCCATGCCGATGATGGCGACGTCGGTCTTGATGTCGCGCACAAGCTTGCCTGTGGCAACGGCAGGCGCGCGATAGGCGGACCAGACGGGCCGTCCGGTCCTGAGGTCGAGCTTGCGGGTCATTTGTGGCGGGCTCTCCGGGGTGTGCGCTCAACGCGCCGCCTCAAGAGAGGTTCCGCCTCCGGGCAGGGCTCAGACCCAGCCGGACAGTTCGCGCCTTGTGATCGTCTCGATGACCGCCATGCCCTCGGGGCTGTCGTTCAGGCACGGGATATGGGAGAAATTCTTGCCGCCGGCATGGTGGAAGATTTCGGCGTTTTCGCCGGCGATCTCCTCCAGCGTTTCGATGCAGTCGGCCGAAAAGCCCGGATTGACGATGGCGATCGATCTCACGCCTTCCTTGGCGAGCCGCTCGACAGTCTTGTCGGTGTAGGGCTGCAGCCATTCCTGGGCGCCGAAGCGCGACTGGAATGTGCTCATCAGCTTCTTGTCGCTCATGCCGAGGCGCTCGCGCAGAAGCCGTGTGGTCTTCACGCAATGGCAGTGATAGGGGTCGCCCTTTTTGAAATAGGGCTTCGGGATGCCGTGATAGGAGGCGAGGATCACCTCCGGCTCGAAGTCGAGCTTGGCAAGGTGCTGCTCGATGGAGCGCGCGAGTGCTTCGATATAGACCGGTTCGTCGTAGTAAGCCGGCACGCTGCGGATCGTCGGCTGTGCGCGCAGCTTCATCAGCGCGCGGAAAAACTGGTCGTTGGCGGTTGCCGTCGTCGTTGCCGAATATTGCGGGTAGAGCGGGAACAAGACGATCCGGTCGCAGCCCTGCTCGATCAGCTTCCTGGTGATGCTTTCAGTCGAGGGATTGCCGTAGCGCATGGCCCAGTCGACCACCACGTCGGGCAAGTCGCGCAGTGCTTCGGCGAGCTTTTCGCCCTGGGCACGAGTGTAGGTGCGCAGCGGCGACTCGTCGCGCTCGGTGTTCCAGATCTTCTTGTAGTTTGCGCCTGACTTCTTCGGCCGGGTGTTGAGCACGATGCCGTAAAGGATCGGATACCAGACGATGCGCGGCAGTTCGATGACGCGCGGGTCCGACAGGAACTCGCGGAGATAACGCCACATCGATTTCTGGTCGGTGCCATCGGGGGTGCCGAGATTGACCAGGAGAACACCGACCTTGCCCTTGCGCACTGCGGGATGACCGTTCGGGAACGGGCCGAGTGCCTTAGCCGATTTTTCGTTGATCGTCGTGGTCATGTTCATTCGGTGTCTCCGTAATGCGGGATACCTAGTTGAATGGTGCAGCCGTTCAATGTCGCGTCTGGCCGCACCCAAATACAAAGCCCGCCCGGCATGCCGGGCGGGCTTGTTTGGGACAAATGAGCCCTATCAGTTTACCGACGGGATCGAAAGCGTTCCGCCGATGTGCAGGTCCTTTGCCTTGGCATCCGGATTGGCCTCGGCGATCAGCTTCCATTTGGTCGGATCGCCGAGATAGGTCTTGGCGAGATCCCAGAAGGTATCGCCGGCAACCACTGTATGCGACTTCGCAGCTGCAGCTGACGCCGGTGCGGCCTCGGCAGGCTTGGCCGGTTCGACGGTCGGCGGGGTGTTGGCGATTTCCGTCGAAGCGCCGGGCAGGGCGGGCGTTGCAGGTGCTGCTTCCGCCGGCTTCGCAGGCTCGGCTGCCGCCGCTACGGCGATCTCGGTGATGCGGCCATCGAGCTTGGGCGTGAAGGGCCTGTTCTTGGCGAGGTAGTCGGCAACGACCTGTTCGAGGCTCGGACCGTAATCATAGGCGTTGGTGCCGTTCGAGGCGAACAGCTTGTAGCCGTCTCCGCCCTGGCGGACGTAGTTGTTGGTCGCCACCGTATAGACCTTGGCTTCGTCGATCGGCTTCCAGGCACCGCCGTCCATCACTTCCACCGACTTGACGCGGCCGGCATTGGCGGCGACCGACTTGTCGAAGGAATATTTGAGGCCCGAGACCTGCGGGAACTTGCCCTTGCCTTCCTCGATCTCGCTGACGCCGGCCTCAAGCGAGGCAACGATGTCCTTGCCCGACAGCTGGAAGGTGGCGAGCGTGTTCTGGAACGGCAGCACCGTCAGCACTTCGCCCATGGTGACGACACCCTGGTCGATGGAGGCGCGAATGCCGCCACCGTTCTGGAAGACGATGGTCACCCCCTGGTCCTTGACCCGGTCGAGGATGGCGTCGGAGATCAGGTTGCCCATTTCGCATTCGCGCGCCCGGCAGCTCTCACGGCTGCCGTCGATCAGGGCGGTGGTTTCCGAGACCTCCTTGTTCTTCAGTTCCTCGATCGGTGCGCCGAGCTCCTTGATGCGAGCAAGCACGGCCTCGTCGGGCTTGATCGAGTTGTCGAGGTAGATCGGGTCGCCCTTGGCTTCCTTGACGACACCGTTGTCGTCGAAKGTCACGGTGAACTCGCCGAGATATTTCGAGTAGGACGCCGCCTGGGTGACCGGCACCTTGTAACCTTCGGGGTTGTCGATCATCGTCGGATAAGGCCCTTCGGCCTTGGCGTCGGTGTTCGACAAGAGCGAGTGCGAGTGGCCGCCGACGACCACGTCGACGCCTGGAATCTTGGCGATCATCTCCTTGTCGCGGGGATAGCCGACATGGGTGAGCGCGATGATCTTGTTGACGCCCGCAGCCTTCAGCTTCTCGACTTCGGCGGTGATGTTCTTGACGTCGTCCTCGATGGCGATGTTGGGACCGGGCGAGGCGACCTCGGGCGTGTCGTTGGTGACGGCACCGACAATACCGATCTTCTGGCCGCCGATCTCAATCACAAGCGACGGCTTGATGCGGTCGCCGACCTTGGATTGCGCGTTGGGATGCACGTTGGCGGAAAGCACCGGGAACTGGATCTTCTCCAGGAACGGCACCAGCGCGTCCTCGCCGTCGTCGAACTCGTGGTTGCCCACGGTCATCGCGTCGAACTTCATCTGGTTCAGGAACTCGGCTTCAGCCGCGCCCTTGTAGGTGGTGTAAAACAGCGAGCCCTGGAAATTGTCGCCCCCATTGAGCAGCAGGACATTCTGGCCTTCGAGCTTCTTGCGCTGGTCGGCAATCGCCGTCACCAGGCGTGCCGCGCCCCCAATGCACTCGCCCTTGCCTTCTTCTTCAGCAGAGCAGGTCGATTCGAACTTGTTGTTGCTCTCAATGCGGCTGTGCCAGTCATTGATGTGCATGATGGTCAAAGTGTAATCGGCGAATGACGGCGCGGCGGAATAGCCGAACGCCGAAGCTGACAAAGCCGCAATGGCAGCCAATCTCTTCATGATGAAATCTCCCGAATGACCCCCGCGAGACGTTTAGCGTCTTCGCTTGACCGGAATGTTACACATTCCTTGACGTCATGTTCACATCCTCATTTTGCGGATGCAAGGGAGAATCGGAAGCTGAAAGCCGGCTTGCTTGCCGGGCGGCGCTTCCGGTCGCGCCGGATGCCAAAAAGTAGTGTTGTGCCCGCCGTGGCGGGCACAAACTCAGGTCAGGCCGAACGCCTGGTCAGGGTAAACTGCTGGCTGGTGCCGCTGGTGCAGTTCAGCTGGTTGGCCGAGATCAAAAGGCAGTTGAAGCTGATCGGCGACTGGCGGATCAGCGAGGTGCCGTTGATCTGCACCGCGTTGGCGCCGGTCAGGATGTAGGTGCCGTCAGAAAGCTTCTGGCCGGTGTCGGTCGCAACCGTCTGGAACGAGCCGCTCGTGAAGGTCGAAAGCCCGGTGCCCTTGGCGTCAAGCCACGCGCCTTCCACGCCCGATGGTGCAGGCCCGCTACCCGAAGAGCCGCCGCCGCTGGTCGAGCAGCCGGCAATGGCGGCCGCAAGCAGGGCAAATACTCCGGCCGAGACAATTTTCCGCGAAGTTGTCATGAAGTAATCCTCTCCTCAGTCCGCTTGCCTTCAATCGCTCGATTTGGCGATGAAGGCAAGGGTAGGGCAGTAGGGCAGTAAGGGAATATGGCAGCAGGTTCCTTGATGCCCTACTGCCTTACTCCCCTATTCTTACTCCCGTATTGCCTGGTCCTACCGGACCAGTACGTTACGGAACTGCCAGGGATCATCTCTGTCGAGGTCTTCCTCAAACAGGCCAGGGCGGCCTTCGAGAGGCGTCCAGTCGGTGTAATAGCCTTTGACCGGTCCGAGGTAGGGCAACTGCACTTCGAGGCAGCGCCTGTAGTCGGTTTCGTCGGTCTCGACGATGCCGGMCTCTGGGTTCTCCAACGCCCAGACCATGCCGGCGAGCACGGCCGAGGTTACCTGCAGGCCAGTGGCGTTCTGGTAAGGTGCAAGCTTGCGTGCCTGTTCGAGCGACAGTTGCGATCCAAACCAGTAGGCGTTCTTGTCGTGGCCATAGAGCAGCACGCCGAGCTCGTCGACGCCATCGACCAGCTCGTCCTCGTTGAGAACGTGCTGGACCGGCTGCGGCTTGCCAGCTGCGCCGAACATCTCATGCATCGACAGCACCGCGTCGTTGCAGGGATGATAGGCATAGTGGCAGGTCGGCCGGTAGGTCACCTTGCCCTTCTTGGAGCGCACGGTGAAGAAGTCGGAGATCGAGATCGCCTCATTGTGCGTCACAAGGAACCCGTATTGCGGCCCTGGCGTCGGGCACCAGGTGCGGACGCGGGTGTTGGCGCCGGGCTGTTCGAGATAGATCGCGCCCTTGTTGCCATGCTTGAACTTCTTGGCATTCTTGGGCTTCCAGGTCTCGTGCGTACCCCAGCCGAGTTCGGCCGGCTGCAGGCCTTCTGAGACGAAACCTTCGACCGACCAGGTGTTCCAGAACACGTTCATCGGCTTGGGGTTCTTGGTGCGCTGGGTATCGCGCTCGGCGATGTGGATGCCCTTGACACCAGCCTTCTTCATCAGCGCGGCCCAGCCTTCGCGGTCGTGCTGTGCCGGCTCTTCGAATTCGATGCCGAGGTCCTTGGACAGATTGACCAGCGCCTGCTTGACGAACCACGAGACCATGCCCGGATTGGCGCCGCAGGTGGAGACGGCAGTCGTGCCGCCGGGATGCTTGCGCCGTTCGGCGAGAAGCGTTTCACGCAGCGCGTAGTTGGTGCGCTCGTCATTGCCGGCATTGTTGTCGAAGTAGAAGCCGAGCCACGGCTCGATGACGGTGTCGACATAGAGCACGCCCAGCTTGCGGCACATGTGCATCAGGTCGACCGAGCCGGTGTCCACCGACAGGTTGACGCAGAAACCCTGGCCTTCGCCATTGGTCAGAAGCGGAGTAAGCAAGTCCTTGTAATTGTCCTTGGTTACCGCCTCCTGGATGAATTTGATGTTTCGCTCGTCCGCCAGTTTACGGTTTTCGTCGCTGGGATCGATGATCACCATGCGCGACGTGTCGAAGTTGAAATGGCGTTCGATGAGGGGAAGCGTGCCGCGACCGATCGAGCCAAAGCCGATCATCACGATAGGGCCGGTAATCTCACCATAAACGGGCCATTTTTCATTCGCCATTTTCTGGGGCACTCCTTCTCACACTAAAAGAGCCGGGCCATGATTGACCCGGCTTCAACAGCTAAACCATACATGCTTGTTTCAATAAAGCGAATCCGGCGCCCCAGATGATGTGGGAAGCGGACGTTATGCCGCTATAGTTAGCCGGCGTTAGCCATGGCAAGCAGGAACTTAACCAGCCTTACGCGGTCGGCGGCAAGGCCTTTGTAGTCAAGCTGATGTTGGTCGAGGCTCATCAATTGTTCGGCGAAGGATGCTGCCAACCGGATGCGATCTTCGTGTTGGGCAAGTATAGCCAGCGGGTCGAGATAGATGCGGATCGCAAACAGGATGTCGCCCGAGACGGGCAGCTTTCTCAAGGTCTGCCGTTCGACACGAATGAAGGCATGGCCCGATACATCGCTGTCGGGAAAGCTCGACTGCCCCTCGGCGGCACTTGCGATGCGCTGCCGGTCCGACAGCGGATGGTAGAGCGAGCCATCCGCCTGGATCGACCAGTTGAAACGTTCGACCAGTACGGCAAGCTTGTCGAACATGCGCGAAATCAATTCGGCCATGCGTGTGCCAGGCCCGAAATCKGGCACGGGGCCATGTATCTTGTCTATCGGCTGGCCGAACTTTTCCGTCAGCTTCCACGACGAGGGAAAGCATAGCGAGCCCGCGGCGAGCCGCCAGCCGTCTTCCCCGCGCCGCATGAGGATCAGGTCTTCCTGCACGAGCATCGAGGCGGCGACCAGCGGGTTGTCGCCGGCATTGGCGATGTCGATTGCGTGGCCCGTACCGGCAACCACGCAGCGGCCGCCTTCCATCCGGTAGGTCTCGGGATAATTTTCGAGCAGATGCGCCACCAACAGCTCGAGCACTTCCTGCTGTGCCGCGCGCGTCGCCGGCTCGGCAACGAACACCTTGTCCGGGATTTCCCCATACAGCCTGTCCTTCTCCGCCAGATACGCTTCGAGATGGCCGTCGAGTTCGATCCAGTCGCGCGGCTCGACCTGCTTGAGGCCGATGGCGAAGGGTTTCGACGTCCCGTCGTAGGGGGTGTGGGTGGGGATCATAGCCAGTGTGGTGGACGCATGCGGCTAGTGTGGAACAAGCGTATTATCTCGATCGCATCACCTGCAATCCGATAGGGGATGAGGAATGGCAAGCCGGGAACAGTCCATTCGCGTATGGCCTGCTCTGACGTGGGCCGGCCGATGGTCGGCCTCTCCCCTAGCAAGGTGATGGCCCGGTCCAGTCGCAGCACGAGTTGAAGCGCCGCTTCATCGCTATCGGCAGCAATATGCGTTTGCGCTTCACGTAAATCCCTTATGGCGGCCTTCGTGAGGCGGATCTTCATTTGGCATTCTTGGTGAAGATATCCGGTTCCGGCGGCGGCAGTTCATCTGGAGTTCCCCATGACCGAAGCCACCTCGACGTCGCTTCCCATGAAATGAACTCGCCGCTTTCGTCGGCCTCATCGATCGCCTCCTGGATTGCAGCCAGATAGATACGGCGCTCGGCAAGGTGGGCCTCGACGGCTTCCTTGACGATGAAGGCGCTCGAACGCTGTGTAGACTTGGCGTATTCCTCCAGCTCCTGTCTGGTTTCAGGTGGAAGCCGTACGGAAAATGTGCTGCTGGTTGTCATTGTCGTCTCCGCGAACACATATGAGCACAAAGTATGCGCCGATCAATGGAGGCGTCAAGCAGCACCATTTTCGCTGAATCGAGCTGAAATCAGTCCGCGCAGCGAGTTGCCGACCCAGATTTTCGCGGCGCCACGGAGATCGATGGCGGTCAGAACAGCCTCCACCGCTTCGCCATTCTCGATCATCTCCCCGCGCAGCACGCCAGCGAGCAGGCCGCAGGCAAGCGGCGGTGTCTTCAGCGGGCCACCATCGCCCAGATCGACAAAGATGCTGGTGATGGTGCCTTCGCAGATCTCTCCTGCCTCATTGAGCAGGAGCACCTCGTCGGCCTCGTTGCGCGAAAATTCGGCGCGGGCGCGGTCATAGACGTCGCGGCGGGTGGTCTTGTGCCGAAGCAGCGGATTTGCGGAGCCGAGCCTCGTGTTGGCGATGCGAACAGTCCAGGTGGCATCAGGTGCTAGCGGTGCAAAGGGCTGCGTGGTGACATCGGCGCTACCACTAGAGGAAAGCGCGAGGCGAACGCGCAGGGCGGAGTTCCCGCCGACAGCACTTTGCAGCTCACTCTCTACAGATGCCTGGTCGAACGCAAAGCCAAGCGCTTCCGCCGACGCCTTGAGCCGGGCGAGATGACGCTCGCCGCGCAGCAAACCGGTCGCCGGCTCCCAGCGCATGGTTTCGATCAGCTCGAAGCCGGCACCGTGCCCGTGGCGAAGCGCGCTTTCAGAAGGCATTCCGCATACTCCGCTTCCGCCGTCGAATCGAAGACGACGCCGCCGCCGACATTGTAGACGGCCTCGCCGTCCTGGTGCAGCGTGATGGTCCTGATCGCCACGCTGAATCGCATTGTGCCACCTGGGGCGATCCATCCGATCGCACCGCAATAGACGTCGCGTGGCACAGTTTCCAGTTCGCGCAGAATCTCCATCGCCCGGATTTTCGGCGCACCAGTGATCGAGCCGCAGGGAAACAGGGCGGCAAAGACCCGCTCGATGGAAAGCCCCGGCAATAGCTTCGCCCGCACGCGGCTGACCATCTGGTGCACGGTCGGATAGCTTTCGATGCGGAACAGTTCTGGCACGTCGAGCGTGCCGACCTCGCTGATCAGCGAGATGTCGTTGCGCAGGAGATCGACGATCATGCGGTTTTCCGCCTGGTTCTTCTCGTCGTTGCGCAGGAAGTCCCTGAGCTGTGCATCTTCCTCAGGCGTCTTGCCGCGCGGGGCGGTGCCCTTCATGGGGTGCGTCTCGATCCAGCCCTCGCTGTTGATCTCGAAGAACAGTTCGGGCGAGCGCGACAGCACAACGGGTCCGCCGAGCGAGACCAGCGCACCATATTTCACCGGCTGGCGAGCGATCAGCGCATCGAAGGCGTCGAGGGCTTCGCCGGACCATTGCGCATGCACCGGGAAGGTCAAGTTCCCCTGGTAGCAGTCGCCCTGGCGCAGATGCTGGTGCAGGCGTTCGAACCGGCGCGCGTAATCGGCTTGCGACCACGTCGCCCGCGCATCGAAGATCGGCCCGTTGGTGGCGGGCTCGCGCGAGCGCGTACGGTCACGGTCAGACGGCTGGTCGAAGACGCCGAGGCAGATCAGCGGCGTGCGCCGCCCTTCGGGAAGCAGCGGACGAAGCTTCGGCTCAAGCAGGTAGCCGGCCTCATAGGAAAAATAGCCGGCCAGCCATTTGCCTTGTTCGTGCGCCTTCTGGGCGGCTTGCAAGGCAGGAAAAAAGTCCGCCGCGTCATGCGCGACAATGACCTCGCGGGGTGCCTCGAACAGCACCTCGCGACCGGCAGGGTCGTCCCGAAACAAGACGAAGGGAGAAGCAAGATCAGTCATGATTTCAGCGTGCCTGGGACAGTGACGCGCTCAGTCCAGCGCTTCCAGTTCGTCGATGAGGTTGCCGATGACCGCAAGACCCTTCTGCCAGAAGGCGGGGTCGGTGGCGTCGAGCCCGAACGGCTTCAGAAGCTCGGAGTGATGCTTGGTGCCACCGGCGCGCAGCATCTCGAAATACTTCTCCTGAAAGCCGCTCTCGGCGTTCTGATAGACCGCATAAAGCGAGTTCACCAGGCAGTCGCCGAAGGCATAGGCATAGACGTAGAACGGCGAATGGATGAAGTGCGGGATGTAGGTCCAGAACACTTCGTAGCCGTCGCGCAGCTTGATCGCTGGTCCCAGGCTCTCGGCCTGCACCTCAAGCCAGAACTGGCCGAGCTGGTCGGAGGTCAGCTCGCCATTCTTGCGCTCCAGATGCACCTTGCGCTCGAACTCGTAGAAGGCGATCTGGCGCACGACCGTATTGATCATGTCCTCGACCTTCTGGGCGAGCATCGCCTTGCGCTCGCGCTTGTCGGTGGTGCGCTCGAGCAGCGAGCGGAAGGTCAGCATTTCGCCGAATACGCTTGCCGTCTCGGCCAGGGTCAGCGGTGTCGAGGCCATCAGCGCGCCCTGACCGGCGGCCAGCACCTGGTGCACGCCATGGCCGAGCTCGTGGGCAAGGGTCATGACGTCGCGCGGCTTGCCCATGTAGTTGAGCAAAACGTAAGGGTGCGCCGAGGGCACGGTCGGATGCGCGAAGGCACCCGGCGCCTTGCCGGGGCGCACCGGCGCGTCGATCCAGCGGCGGTCGAAGAAATCGCGCGCGATCTCGGCCATCTCGGGCGAGAAACTGCTGTAGGCAGTCAGCACCGTGTCCTTGGCTTCGTCCCAGCCAATAACCGCCTGCGGGGTCTCCGGCAGCGGCGCGTTGCGATCCCAGTGGTTCATCACCTCGACGCCCAGCCACTTGGCCTTCATCGCATAATAGCGGTGCGACAGGCGCGGATAGGCTTCGCGAACTGCGGCAGCGAGCGCGTCGACGACTTCGCGCTCGACCCGGTTGGCGAGGTGGCGGGAGTCGGCGATGTCTTCGAAGCCGCGCCAGCGGTCGGAGATCTCCTTGTCCTTGGACAAGGTGTTGGTGATCAGCGTGAAGACGCGCAGGTTCTTGCGGAAGGTTACCGCAAGCGCCTCGGACGCTGCCTTGCGGACTTCACCGTCCGGGTCCTGAAGCTTGTTCAGCGCCGGTTCGAGCGTCAGTTCCTCGCCGCCGATGTCGAAGCGCAAATCGGACATCGTCTCGTCGAACAGCCGGTTCCAGGCGCCGCGCCCGGTGATCGACTTCTCGTGGAACAGTTGCTCGACACGGTCCTCGAGCTGATAAGGCTTATCCATGCGCAGGTCGAGCACCCACGGGCGGTAGTGGCCGAAGCCTGGATCGGCATCGAGCGCCTTGAAGATCAGTTCGTCGTCGACGAGGTTGAGTTCGAGCGCGAAGAACAAGAGATGCGCGCTGGCATCAGTCATCTTTTCCTGGACGTCGCCGTAGAGCTTGGCGCGCTTGGGGTCGGAGGTGTCGCCGGCATAGATCAGCCCGGCATAAGAGACCACGCGCCCGACCAGTTCTTCCAGCGCCTCATAGGTCCGCATCGCTTCGCCAAGCTTGCCTGCGGCACCACGCCCGGCTTCGACCGCAAGCGTGCCTTTCCAGCGGTTTTCGAAGGCGACCCCATCGACCGAGGCCTTTTCGAGGTCGCGGACAAGCTCAGGCGCGTCCATGCCTGAATAAAGGTCGGCAAGATTCCATTCGGGCAGTTCGCCAAGCCCTGTCACGCTCCCGGCGGAGGCGGTGGCTGACATCTCTTGCCCGGAATTCCAACGCATTGCGTCTTCCTCTTCACTTACCTGCACCGGATCGTTCAAATCATAAGGGATTCGTTCACCGGCTTTTTTGAAACCTTATTTAGAACCCTGTGCCAGGATGATCCACATCCAAACAGCAGCTACGGGCATATTCCGGACATTCATGGCAGGTTCGATTCTCATAGTCGATGACGATCCCGTCCAGCGTCGCCTTGTCGACGCGGCGGTGACAAAATTCGGCCACACCTCTGTCGTGGCGGATGGCGGAGAGGCGGCATTGCGCGTGCTCGACGGCCCGCTCGGCGGCGACATCGGTGTGATCATCCTCGACCTGTCCATGCCTGGTCTCGACGGTATCGGCGTGCTCAAGGCGATGCGCGAACGCGGCATGGTCATTCCGGTCATCGTCCAGACAGCGCAAGGCGGCATCGAGACCGTGGTGTCGGCGATGCGCAATGGCGCCTTCGATTTCGTGGTCAAGCCGGCCTCGCCGGACAAGCTCCAGGCCGCCATCGCCAATGCGCTCAAGGTCGAGGCTGTCGGGGGCGAGGTGCGGCGCACCGCGCGTCGCGGCAGCGGCTTGCTCACCTTCCGCGACATGATTACCCGAAGCCCGGCGATGGACCGGGTCATCCGGCTCGGCCAGAAGGCGTCGGCATCGAACATCCCGATCCTGATCGAGGGCGAATCCGGCGTCGGCAAGGAACTCGTGGCGCGTGCCATCCAGGGGTCCGGCGACAGGCGCTCGAAGCCCTTCGTCACCGTCAATTGCGGTGCTATCCCCGACAATCTGGTCGAAAGTATCCTGTTTGGCCATGAGAAGGGCTCGTTCACCGGCGCGACCGACAAGCACCCGGGCAAGTTTGTCGAAGCCAACAAGGGAACCTTGTTCCTCGATGAAATCGGCGATCTGCCGCTCGACGTGCAGGTCAAGCTGTTGCGCGCCGTGCAGGAAGGGGAGGTCGATCCCGTTGGCGGCCGCTCGACGGTCAAGGTCGACATCCGGCTGATCTCGGCGACGCACCGCAATCTTCTGCAGCAGGTCAAGGACGGCAAGTTCCGCGAGGACCTGTTCTACCGCCTCAACGTCTATCCGATCTTCGTGCCGCCGCTGCGCGAGCGCCGCGACGACATTCCGCTGCTCGTCAGCCATTTCATTTCCCGCGTCGCCCCGGCAAGCCCGCATGGCAGAATCCCGATGATCTCGGAAAATGCGCTGGCACTGCTTCAGGCCTATGACTGGCCGGGCAATATCCGGCAGTTGGAAAACGCCATATTCCGTGCCTGCGTGCTGTCTGAGGGCGATTTGCTCACCGAAGACGAGTTCCCGCAGATCCGCGCCCAGGTCGAAGGCGTGGTCGACCTTGGCGGCAACGCTGCGCCGGCCGTCGCCGACACCGCTGCCGAAAGAGTTTCTCTCCCCACTCCAGTGCTGTCGCAGGCACCTGAACGAACCCGTCCGGGCATGCTGCGGGCGCTCGACGAACGTGGCAATGTGCGCCTGCTTGCCGATGTCGAACTCGAGATGATCCGGCTCGCCATCGATCACTACAATGGCCAGATGAGCGAGGTTGCGCGACGGTTGGGAATCGGTCGCTCGACGCTGTACCGCAAGCTCAAGGAGTACGGAATCGATCCCGAGACTGGGCGCAGCGAGCGACTCGCGTCCTGACATTTTTCTTCTGCGGAACTGAATTAAAGCTTGCCTGTCGCTTGCGGGCCGCATGAATCTGCGGCGGCGCACATATTTGTTAATCGCTATTTTTGTGGTTTAAACCAGCGGTTTACCATAAAAATCTGGGCTTCCGTTTTGCGGGGATATCGCCATGGTGTTACCGCATTTCGGCTTCAATAATCAGTGATTAACCATTAGGATCGATATTCGGACGCGAATTCGTAAGCGTGTCCGGGCTTCAAATCCGGGGACAGATGGCAGCCTAACAGGGCCTTTTGATTTGAACAGGATCGAGAACACCGAAGGGCGTCGCTCGAAGTTGAACGTTTGGCAGAAGTGGCTTACGGCCGCTGCGCTGGCTTTTGGTTTCGTGACAGCTTCTCAGGCCACCGCCTCCGCCGAGACGCGGACGCTCAAGCTTTTCTATACCCACACGGGCGAGAAGGCTGAGATCACGTTCAAGCRCAACGGCAGATACGATGCTGCCGGACTGAAGAAACTCAATCAGTTCCTGCGCGATTGGCGCCGCAACGAGCCGACCAAGATGGACCCCCGTCTGTTCGACGTCGTCTGGGAATCCTACCGCTCGGTCGGGGCTTCCGGCTATATCAGCGTCGTTTCCGCCTATCGTTCGCCGGCGACCAATTCGCTGCTGCGCAGCCGCTCGAACGGCGTTGCCGAAAAAAGCCAGCACATGCTCGGCAAGGCGATGGACTTCTACATTCCAGGTGTTCCGCTCAAGAAGCTGCGCGATGCGGGCCTGCGCGTTCAGGCCGGCGGTGTCGGTTATTATCCGCGTTCTGGTTCGCCCTTCGTCCACATGGACGTCGGTAATGTGCGCCATTGGCCGCGCATGAGCCGCCAGGAACTGGTCGCGGTGTTCCCTTCGGGCAAGACGCTGCATGTGCCGAGCGACGGCAAGCCGCTGCCTGGCTTTGAGCAGGCACTCGCCTCCTATCAGGCCCGCAAGAGCAGCGGCGATCTGGTCATGGCCAGCGCTTCGCCTGCCAAGCGTGGCGGCCTGTTTGCCGCGCTGTTTGGCGGTGGCGGTGCCGACGAGGAAGAAGATACCGGCGAGAGCACGATTGCGGCGGTTGCCCCCAAGAAGGCGCCGACCCAGGTCGTGGCATCCGCGCCGGTTGCCAAGGCCCAGCCGGGCATCCAGATCGTTTCGCCAGAGAATGCCCAGCGCGCCGAGCTGCCGCAGATTGCCGACCAGGCACCGGCCGAGCAGGCGCCTGAGACCATCATCGCAGCCCTTCCTGCGCGTAGCGTTCCGCTGCCGGGCGTAGCGCCGCGGCCGCAGGCCGAGGTCGTCTCGGCAACCGCCGAGAACGTGCCGTTTGGTGCTGCATCGGCTCCGCTCGCCGAAAGCGAGCGGCCCACTCCGGTCGAGCAGCAGATTGCCGCCAACGTGCCGCTGCCGAGCTGGCGTCCGAATTACACGCCACCTGCAGAACTCAAGCCTGAGAACGAGAGTGTGCTGATGGCGCTTGCCTCGACTGACGATGCACCTGCGATTGCTACCAATGTCAGGGCTCCGCTGCCTTCGGCGCGTCCGCAGGACATGACCGTTGAAGCCGCCTTGGCTGCTGCCAACGACATTCCGACAGAAGACGAGGGCAGCCAGGCAGAACTCGAAGTTGCCGCCCTGGCACCGCGGCCGGAGCAGCGTTCAGTGTTCGATCAGCCTGAAGCGGTGGCTGTTGCCACGCCGAAGAGCGCGATCGCTACAGCCTCGGCCGGTACCGACCCTGCGGTCGCCATCGGTGGCAACGTCAAGACCACGCGCAAGTCGGCACGTCCTCTCGCTCAGGAAGCCAAGCCCGAGCCCAAAGCCGTCGTCGTGGCCGCAGCACCCGATTCCGCACGCTGGGCATTGCGCAGCGGGGCTCAGGTCATCACGGTCACGACCAACACCAAGGCTCCGGGTTTTGCCTACAACATGGTGCGTACCGCGCCGAAGGAAGTCTACACGGCCGGCTTCCAGCAGGGCAGCCAAGCCACCGAAGCTCACCGCTTCTCGGGCAGTGCCGTCAAGTTCCTCTCGGTCGCTCGCTTCGCGACGAACTGATCGACAAACCGAACAACAAAAAAGCCGCGCTGGGTAACCAGCGCGGCTTTTTGGTTTTTCGGGGACTTGCCCTTCTCCCACAGGGGGAAAAGGAAAAATCCCGCCTCAGTTCTTGCGCAGCTTGTTTGCCTCGGCGGCAAGCGCCTCGATGCCGGCCCAGTCGCCCGCCTTGACCATGTCGTCGGGCGCGACCCACGAGCCGCCGACGCACACGACATTGGGCAGGCTGAGGTAGTCCTTGGCGTTCTTCGCCGAGATGCCGCCGGTCGGGCAGAACTTCACGCCGGCAAAGGGCGAAGCCAAGGCCTTGAGGAAAGGCGCGCCACCAGCCTGTTCGGCGGGGAAGAATTTCACGAAGTCGAGGCCGGCTTCAAGCGCGGCCATGATCTCGCCAGGCGTGATCATGCCGGGAAGCAGCGGTACGTCGCTGGTGGCGGCGTGAGCCATCAGTTCGCGTGTAACGCCAGGGCTGACGATGAATTTCGAGCCCGCGGCAGCCGCCTCGTCGAACTGGCGCGCATTCAGGACGGTGCCGGCGCCGACGATGCAGTCCTCGACCTCGGCGGCGACGCGGCGGATGCATTCCAGCGCTTCGTCGGTCCTGAGCGTGATTTCGATTGCCTTGAGGCCGCCGCGTGCCAGCGCGCGGGCAAGCGGGACTGCATCGGCGGCGCGCTCGATTTTCAGCACCGGAATGACTGGCTGGCCATCCAGCAGCGCAAGCAGTTTTTGGGTTTTGCTGGTCATGGCATTCGCTCCATTGTCAATTTTCAACCGATTTAACAGACCGCGCATTTCAAGTCCACGAAACCAGCAGCGACATGGTGTTGCGGGCTAAGCTGCAGCGGGACACACGATGCCCTACGATCTGCCGAAAAGCTTCGCCAGCCAAGTTTTCAATGTCTGCCAAAATCCGCTTGCCGACTGCAGCGCCTTCTTGAGGGTGGCCTGGGTTCGCTCGCCGGCGATACCATCGGCGGCGAGGCCATGGTCCTTTTGGAACTTCTTGACCGCAGCTGCCGTGCCAGGGCCAAATATGCCGTCAGTGTCGACCGAATAGCCCAATGCGACAAGCGCTTCCTGAAGCTCGGTAACGAGCTCGCCGCGCGAGCCAACCGCCATCAGCCGGTCGCCGGGGGCAGGGCCGCTGATTTGTCTGTTGTACGCCTCCGCCAATTTGAGGTGGTATGCGTTCTTTCGAAAACCGGGACCGTTGTATCCGTGGCCCACCGCCTCCCAGTCATGCGCGTTGAGCGCGTCGGTGAGGCCTGCTTTTTGAATGTAGCGTGCCATCAGCCGGGCTTGGCCGGCGGCTCCGGCGCGCGCCTCGTTGACGAGGGCGTCGACATTGTCGAAGCCGAGCCACAGCCAGTGCGCGCCCATCACCTGGCCGAGGCCCCACGAGGTCGACTCATAGGCGGCCTGGTGGTCGATTTCAGCCGCCTGGTCGAGCATCTGCCAGCGTGCCGCCTGGGCGCGTGGGTTGGCGACCGCGCCTGTTGTCGGCGAGGCGAGACCTGCTCCCCGCGCCCTGTCTTGCTTGTCGCCGGAAAGCCTGCGGTCGAAATAATGGCCCTCGAAGCGGATCAGCGGCTCGTTTCGGCCATCGATCTTGGCAAACACCTGGCCGGCACTCTCGATCTCGGCGATGGCAAGCAATGCCGCCGGTTCGAGCCCGAATTCCTTGGCCGCCTTTTCGATTTCCGTTGCCGTCTGCCTGCTGAACATGCGCCTCACACTCCCTTTCGTCAGTGCAATTGTC
Organism: Aminobacter sp. P4_D5; assembly: GCF_056401815.1. Taxonomy (NCBI): domain Bacteria; kingdom Pseudomonadati; phylum Pseudomonadota; class Alphaproteobacteria; order Hyphomicrobiales; family Phyllobacteriaceae; genus Aminobacter; species Aminobacter sp. P4_D5. The sequence goes on from NZ_JBFUIP010000039.1 coordinate 24,937, forward strand.
GCCCGACTTTGGCAGGCGTGGATAAATAAATTTGCATCTGGCCTGAAGCTGTCGTCGCGACAATTCAGCAACCATCCATAATCATTGGCTTTTCCGCGCCGCATTGAAAATTGCGAGCCAAGGCGCTAGGGGCTCTCGCCATGAATCTCTCCACGCCTGCACCCCATTTCCGTGTTGCCGCCCTCTACCGCTTCTGCCGGCTCGAGGGTTTCGAGGCTTTGCGCGCGCCGATCGCTGCTTTCTGCTGCGCTCGTGGCATCAAAGGCACGCTGCTGCTTGCCCGCGAGGGCATCAACGGCACCGTCGCCGGTACCGAGCAGGCGATTGCCGAGCTGATCGCCTATCTCGAAGCCATGCCCGAGTTCACCGGGCTCGAGGTGAAATACAGTGCCGCCGAAGACATGCCGTTCCATCGCATGAAGGTGCGGCTCAAGAGCGAGATCGTCACCATGGGCGTCGAGGGCATCGACCCGCTCGCCAGCGTCGGCGCTTATGTCGAGGCGGATGCGTGGAATGYGCTCATCTCCGATCCCGACACCATCCTGGTCGACACCCGTAACGACTATGAAGTGTCGATCGGCACGTTCTCGGGCGCCGTCGACCCGCAGACCAAGAGTTTCCGCGAGTTCCCAGCCTGGGTCGAAAACCACCGCGCCGAACTCGAAGGCCGCAAGGTGGCGATGTTCTGCACCGGCGGCATTCGCTGCGAAAAGGYAACCGCCTATGTGAAGTCGCTCGGCATCGACGACGTCTTCCACCTCAAGGGCGGCATCCTCAAATATCTCGAAGAAGTGCCGGCCGAAGAGAGCCTGTGGCAAGGCGAGTGCTTCGTCTTCGACGAGCGTGTGTCGGTTTCCCATGGCCTGGCCGTCGGCGAAGCCGAGCTGTGCCGCGCCTGCCGGCACCCGCTGATGCCGGAAGAGCTTTTGTCGCCGAAATTTGTACCAGGCGTTTCGTGCCCGCATTGCCATGATGCCCGCACCGAAGAGGACCGCGCCCGCTACGCTGAGCGCCACAAGCAGGTTGAACTCGCCGAAAAACGCGGCATAGCACCCCACATCGGCAGTTGACGTTCAGTCTCCGACTGCCTCGCCAAATTGGCTGATGTCATTGTAATGTCGCCTTCGTCCGCCTACCTCACGGCGACCGACATTCCAAACCGGAGGCACCCATGTTCGATCCCAAGAAGCTGCTCAACGATCTCCTCGGCTCCACGATCCCAGGCACCGGTTCCACTGTGCGCGACAAGGCTGGGCAGGCGACCCAGCTCGCCAAGGACAATCCGCTGGCCGCAGGCGCGCTGGTTGCCGTGCTGCTTGGCACCGGCACCGGCCGCCAGGTTACGGGCACCGCGCTGAAGGTCGGCGGTCTCGCCGCCATCGGTGGCCTCGCCTACAAGGCCTACCAGAACTACAAGGCCGGCAACGCGCCCGACGCCACGGCCAACACCAATCCTGATACGCAGCTTCTGCCGCCGCCGGCCGACAATTCCTTCCATCCGGCCCAGGCACCGCAGGGCGAGACCGAATTCGCCCTGACGCTGATCCGCGCCATGATCGCTGCCGCCAAGGCCGACGGCCATATCGACGACGAGGAACGCAAGAAGATCGGCGACAGGCTCAGCCTGTCGGGCATCGATTCCGAGGCTGCGCAGTTTGTGAACGCCGAACTCGACGCGCCGCTGGACCTCGACGCTCTCGTGGCTGCTGCCCAGACCGACGCGCAGAAGGTCGAGCTGTACACCGCCTCGCGCCTTGCGATCGATCCTGACACCCGCGCCGAGCGCGGCTATCTCGATCTGCTCGCGGGCCGTTTGAAGCTGCCGGACGCGCTTATCGACCACGTCGAGGCAACCATTTCGAGCGTCAAGGTGCCGGTCGAAGCCTCCGCCAATCCGCAGGTCAATCCGCGCTGGTAAGCCGGCCTGCGGCGAGGGAGCCTGTAAGCCGCTAAAAGGCTGCTTTTCGCGTTAAGGATTTGTTAACCGACCAGGCGCATCCTTTCCTCATTCGGATCGGCTCTCCTCCTCCCAAGCACGGTTCGATTTAAAACTGGGCGGTCGCCAATGACCGCCCTTTTTGTGTGACTATCCCGACATCTCCGAATGGACCATCAAGCAAAACCACGCTGGTTTTGCTTGAGCTGGCGCTCTAAAATTGAAACCGCTACGAAAGATCGCCCGCCGGCGGTTGGTCATGCGCGGGGAGGGCTTCATCATGTCGAGCAACAGGGTTGCGGTGGTCACAGGTGCTGGCAAGGGCATCGGCAAGGCGGTCGCGACCGCGTTGCTCCACGATGGCTGGAACACGGTTTTCTGCGGCCGCAGCAAGCATACGCTGAACGAGGCGATCCTCGATGCCGGCAAGACCGACGCCAAGGCGCTGGCCGTCGTCTGCGATGTCACCAAGCCCGACCAGGTCGACGACATGTTCGAGACGATCACCGAGGCTTTTGGCCGGGTCGACCTGCTCTTCAACAATGCCGGCATGGGCTACAAGGCGTCCACCATCGACGAAATCCCGGTCGAAGCTTGGAACGAGGTCGTCGCTGTCAATCTGACAGGATCGTTCCTGTGCTCACGCGCGGCCTTCGCGGCGATGCGCAGGCAGGAACCGATGGGTGGCCGTATCATCAACAACGGTTCCGTTTCAGCCCATGCGCCGCGTCCCGGCTCGGTGCCCTATACCGCCACCAAGCACGCCATCACCGGCCTCACCAAGACGCTGGCGCTCGATGGCCGGCCCTTCGACATTGCCTGCGGCCAGATCGACATCGGCAATGCGCTAACCGAGATGGCGTTGCCGATGACAATTGGCGTGCAGCAGGCCGACAGCTCGATCGCAGCCGAGGCTGTGATGGACGTCGCGCGTGTCGCCGAGGCGGTGGTCTACATGGCCGGCTTGCCGCTCGACGCCAACGTCCTGTTCATGACCGTGATGGCGACCAAGATGCCTTATGTCGGGCGCGGGTAAGGCGCCCGGTCACTTCGCCAAAAACGCCTCGATGCGCTCCAGCGCGCGCAGGATGTTTTCTTCGGAGTTGGCGTAGGACAGCCTGATATAGCCCTCGCCAAGTATACCGAAATCCGGGCCCCCGATCAKCGCGACGCCAGCTTCCTCCAGCAGCGCAGAGGCGAGCTGCTTGGCCTTCCAGCCGGTCTTTTCGACATTGGGGAAGGCGTAGAAGGCACCCTTCGGCGTGATGCAGGAAATGCCGGGGATCGCATTCAGGCCCTCGACGACGATGCGGCGGCGCTTGTCGAAGGCACGCATCATACGCTCGACGTCATCCTGCGGGCCGTCGATCGCGGCTATGCCGGCATATTGGCTAGGCGCGTTGATACATGACCAGCAATTGACCGCGAGCTTGCGCACCTTGTCGTAGAGATGGCCGCCCTGTGGTCCGTTCGGCCAGATCGACCAGCCCATGCGCCAGCCGGTCATCGCCCAGGTCTTGGACCAGCCGTTGAGCACGATCAGCCGGTCGCGGATTTCAGGAAAACTCAGCAGCGAGGTGTGTTGCTCGCCGTCATAGGTCATGACGTCGTAGATCTCGTCGGACATGACAGCGACATGGGGATGGGCTTCCAGCCCCTTGACCAGCTTGGCGATCTCCGTGCTCGGCGTCACCCCGCCGGTCGGATTGGCTGGCGAATTGAGGATCAGAAGCCGCGTCTTTGGCGTGATCAGCGCAAGCGTTTCCTCCGCCGAAAAGGCAAAGCCGTTGGCCTCTCGCATCGGCACCGGTATTGGTGTCGCTCCGGTGAACTCGATCATCGAGCGATAGATCGGGAAACCGGGGTCGGGGTAGAGGATTTCCGTGCCCGGCTCGCCAAACATCAGGATCGCGGCGAACATCGTCGGCTTGCCACCGGGCATGATCATCACGCTTTCCGGCGACACTTCCACGCCTGTCGTCGTCAGCGTTCGCCGCACCACCGCTTCGCGCGTCGCCAAAAGACCATTGGCCGGCGTGTAGCCGTGATGGCCGTCCCGCAGCGCCTTGATCGCTGCTTCCACAATATGCTCGGGCGTACGGAAATCCGGCTGGCCGATGCCGAGATTGATGATGTCGCGTCCCTCATGGAGAAGTGCCGTGGCGCGCGCCAGAACGGCAAACGCGTTTTCTTCACCAAGGCGGTCGAAGGCGGCAATCGTTTGGAGCATTGCGGGTACCCGTCTGGTTCTTTCGGTGGCTGTTGATTTTTGCGAGAGTCCGGACGGCCATGTCAAACGAATTGGAGAGATCGTTGACCGACAACCTGCAGGACTGGAAGCCGCGCCCGCGCCCCGAGCGCGTCGTGCTCGATGGTCGCTATGTGCGCCTTGAACCGCTCGATGCGGAAAAACACGGCGAACGCCTCTACGAGATGGCCACAGCCCAGGATGCCGAGGGCCGCTTCCGCTGGCTTTTCGATACCAAGCCGCAGACGCGTGCCGAGTTCGAACCCTGGCTCGAAAAGTCGGCGGCGAGCGAGGATCCGCTGTTTTTTGTCGTCGTCGACAAGGCGAGCGGCAAGATGGCCGGGCGCCAGACGCTGATGCGCATCGATCCTGCTCAAGGCGTCATCGAGATCGGCAACATCTACTGGAGCGACGTCATTTCCCGCAAGCCGGCGGCGACCGAGGCGCAATTCCTGTTTGCACGCTACATCTTCGAGCTCGGCTATCGCCGCTACGAATGGAAATGCAACAACCGCAACGAGCCGTCCAAACGTGCCGCGGAACGTTTCGGCTTCAAGTTCGAGGGCATCTTCCGCCAGCACATGGTCGCCAAGGGCGAAAACCGCGACACGGCCTGGTATTCGATCCTCGACAAGGAGTGGCCAGCATTGAAGCAGGCGTATGAAGCCTGGCTTGCCCCGGCAAATTTCGATGCCGCGGGCCAGCAGAAGCGCAAGCTTGAGGATTTCCGAGCCGAATTTGGCGCCTGACAGGCAGCGGCGATCGACGCCTGCGCGGGGTCGCGCATGCGACAAAGGAACCGGCATTGGCGCGTTGGCTGATGGGCCTGCGAGCGCTATGACGTTCAGCTTCGCCGGGCCTTGAGCCCGCAACATCAGGAATCTGCCGATGGACACCAAAACCCGCCAAGCTGCCGTCGCCGCTGCCTGCATCATGATCATTTTCGGCGTTGCTGCGTACTTCCTGCCGAAGATTATGCTGGCGGTCGGCAATTATTCGACGGTCGCCGCCGGCATCGTTGGGGTGCTCTTCGTGCTCGGCTTCTTCGGCGTGTTCTGGCTGCGTGGCCGCAGCCAGCGCAGAAACGGCAACTGATCCTATTTGGCTGGAATCGGCTGTKCCGCTTGGGCCAGCGGGATCGTTAGCTCGGCGCGCAAGCCGCCACCATCGGTTCTGTTCTTAAGCGTCACGTCGCCGCCAAAGCGGCGTGCGATATTGCGGGCGATTGTCAGGCCTAGCCCAAAACCGCCAGTCTGGCGGTTGCGAGAGGCTTCAAGACGGGTAAACGGCCGGAAGATGGCCTCCATCTGGGCTTCGGGGATGCCTGGTCCCGAATCGTCGATGGTCAGCAGGATGCGGTCCGCATCGCGCGACAAGGCAAGACGCGCCTTGCCACCATATTTAACGGCGTTGTCGACGAGATTCGACACGCACCGCCGCAACGCGATGGCCTGGCCGTAGCAGGTCAGGCCCCGGGCATGGCTGCGGGCGCCGTCGAAGACGACATGCGGGTTGCCGTCGGCGATCGAGTCGACAAGCGACCAGAAATCGATCCGCTCGGATGTCTCGCCCTTGGCTTCGAAGGTTGCGAAGTCCAGGACCGAAGCGGAGATCGCCTCGATGTCGGCCAGATTGTTCATCAGCGCGGTGCGCAACGGAGAATTGCGCAGCAATTCCAGGCGCAAGCGGATGCGCGTCAGTGGCGTCCTCAGATCATGCGCGAGCGCTGCCGCGAGCAACTCGCGGTCYTCGACATATTCGCGCAATCGCGCCTGCATGGTGTTCACCGCGCGGGCCGCCGATTTGTATTCGCTGCTGCCCCATTCCGGCAGCGGCGGGCTTTTGAGGTCCACCCCGATACGCCGGACGGCACTTTCGAGGGCACGGTACGGTGCAGTCAGACGGCGCAGCGACCAGATCGAAAGCGCCACCACAAGGGCTGCGACCGATCCGTAGAGCGGCAGGCTGTCGGTGTTGAGAATGGGACTGGGCGGTGTGGCCTGCATGGTGAAGTTGAGCCACTGCCCGTCCTTGAATTCGATCGAGGCGACCAGCGTGTCGGAGTTGGTGAAGTCTGAGGACAGGTCGACCAATTCTTTCTCGACGCTGCCCATGCTCTCGTCTGGCTGTGTCGAGCTCTGGCTCGGCCGTGCTTGTGCCGACTCGCGCCGCACCCGCGCTTCCCCGACGCCGTATTTCGACAGCCGGCCAACGATGATGTCTTCGAGTTCCGCCAGGTCGTCGTCGGCTGGGATCGACGAGGTGATCGCCGGCTCATCCGATGTGCTCAGCACATGCGGCGGTACCGACAAACCGGCGGCGATGCGCGTGCGATCAGCCGGTTCTTCGGCATACATCAGCTTGGTCAGCGACAGCGCCCTGTCGTTGAGCCGGAGCAGGTCGAGCACGTTGTTGGAGGCGACGCGTTCGCGCGAAACGATGGACAGCGTCGAAACCATGATGGCCAGCAGCCCGGCAATGACGATCAGCAGGACCCAGGCCGGCAGCGACCGCGGCAGGAGCCATTTCATTCGGCAACAACCTCTGGCACGAATTGATAGCCGCCGCCGCGTACCGTCAGCACCAGCTTGGGTGAACGCGGATCGTCTTCCATCTTGCGCCGCAGGCGGCTCACCAGGATGTCGACGCTGCGGTCGTAGCTGTAGTCACCGTTCTGGTTGGACAGTTCCACCAGTTGCTCGCGACTCAATACGCGCTGCGCGCTTCTTACCAGTGTGTGGAGCAGGTTGAATTCGGCGGTGGTCAGCTCGACCCGCACCTGGTCGGGCCTGAGCAGCCTGCGCCGCGAGGCATCAAGTGTCCAGCCCGCGAATTTGTAGATCTGCGGCATCGGGCGGTGGGCGGCACCGGCAGCGCTAGGCCGGCGCAGCACGGCGCGCGCGCGCGCCAGCAGTTCGCGGGGGTCGAAAGGTTTCGGCACATAGTCGTCGGCGCCCATCTCCAATCCGACGACGCGGTCGATMGTCTCGGTGACCGCCGTCAGCATGATGATCGGTATCTTGGAATGGGTGCGCAGGTCGCGGCAGATGTCGAGGCCGCTTTTGCCCGGCAGCATGACGTCGAGGATGATCAGGTCGACGGGTGCGCGGCGAAGTGCTGCCTGCATCTCGTCGTCGTCGCGGGCTATCGACACGCGCATGCCATGCTTTTGGAAAAATTCCTGAAGCAGGTCGCGGATTTCCTTGTCGTCGTCGACGATCAGAATGTGGGCGTCGGCTTTCAATTCATTTGCTTCCACTGTTGCGCTGAGTGGGGATCGGCCCGGACCTTGGCAAAATAAGGTCCGCGCCCCGATTTGACCAGCGAACGGGGCGCGCCGATGCACCGAATTCGGCAGTTACAATCCAGAAACAAAACTCTGCAAACCGGAAAAATACCCGACAAGTCGATCCGCGATAACAGCCGTGTTGCTTAACCACGGGTGCCGAAAACGACATGCGAAAGCTTGCGACCAGTTCGACGATCGTTCTGCTTGCAGCCCTTTCGCTAGGCGCGGCCAGCACCCAGCCGCAACCGAAGGGGACAATCAGCAGAACCGAACGTTGTGACAGGCTGCAACAGCAGTTCGCTCAAGAAATCACCGAACACGCAGAGGCAAAACGGGCCGCCGAAGCGAAAGCTCTTCAGAAAAAGGCGATGAAATTCTGTGCCGGCAAACAGCAGGCCCAGGGCATCCGCGCCTATGCGATAGCGCTGAAGATGCTTGGAGTGCAGCCGATCGAACCCTGATCGGCCAACTCAAACCAGGCCCTCGTGCAAAAGGAAACCGATTATGAACATCAACAAGCCCCTCCTGACCGCCCTCGGCCTGGCCGTTGCTGTCGCCTTCTCCGCTCCCGTTCTCACCGCAAGCTCGGCAAGCGCTGCCGGCTACACGGCTCCGGCTGCCGGCGCGGCGACTGCGAAACCACCGGTGAAGAAGGTTTCCGAGAAGAAGCCGACTCACAAGACCACCAAGAAGCACAAGAAGCACAGCACGGCGACTGCTACGCCCAAGAAGACCACGATGTAACATTCGACGCCACGCAGGACGTGGTTCGAACAAATCCGCCCTGGTAGCCGCAACTCCGGGGCGGATTTCTTTTGCGTCGGGATAAGGCAAGCGTTGCAGGCGAATGCCTGCAGACCTTAGGCGCTCAGGCTGGCCGCCAGCAATGCCAGGCCAAGCAGCATGACGAGTGCTGCGCCGCCGATTTCGATGACATTGTGGACGCGGTTGCCGACCCGGCCGTCGCCGGCAATCGCCACGGCCCAGTTCTTGGCGGTCACGGCAAGTACCGCCAGCGTCGAGACGGTGATCGCCGTTCCCAAAGCCATGGCGAAGACCGACAGGATCCCGCCAGCCCACAAGCCGTTGAGGAAGGCGAAGCTGAGCACGATCAGCGCGCCCGAGCAGGGGCGGATGCCGACGGCGGCGACCGCCGACCAGGCCGTGCGCCAGTCGAAATGCCTGCCTTCGAGCATCCTGGGGTCCGGCGCATGCGCATGGCCGCAGGTCGAGCAGACGAAGCCAGGGGCGTGAGCGTGGTGGCCATGGTCGTGATGATGCGCGTGGTCATGATGGTGGTCGTGTGAATGATCATGTCCGCATTTGGTGTGGTCATGATCAGGCCCATGCCCATGCCCATGCGAGTGCGCATGCGCGGCCGACAGGCTGTGCATCGGGGCGGCACCGGCAAAGCCGAATGCCATCGGTCGGAGCTTCTTCCACAAAAGCCAGGCGCCGAAGGCGGCGATCAACGCATAGCTCACTGTTTCCAGGAACCAGGTCGCCTTGGTCATCGACACTGACGTGCCGCGCAAGACGAGGAACACCAGCGTCATCAGCACGATTGCGGTGGCGCCCTGAAGGAAGGCCGAGACGAAGGAAAGCATGACGCCGCGGCGCAGCGCCACTTCGTTGGCGAGCATGTAGGACGAGATCACCGCCTTGCCGTGGCCGGGACCGGCGGCATGGAAAATGCCATAGGCGAAGGACAGGCCGACCAGCAGCCAGATGCCGCCGCTCTGGCCGTCGCGCATCGCCTTCAGCGAGCCTGTCAGTGAACGGTAGAATTGCTGCTGATGCACGTTGATCCAGTTGAGCACACCGGAAAACAGGCCAGTCGAGGGCACCACAGCTTCGTTGGTGCCGATGCCAAGCGAACTCTGCGCATGGGCCTGGAGGGCAAAATGGCTGAGCACGTAGCTGAGCGCCAAAAGTGCGAACACCAGGCGGATCGTCATCTTCTTCACTGCATCACCCCTTGGCTGGGCAGTTCAATTCCAGGCGCGTGGCAAAAATCTTGCTCATGTCGGTGCCCGATGGATCGTTGAAGAACGCCTCGGTCAGCTTGGACTGGTTCTGCGCAAGGGCTTCGTCCGGGTCGGGGCGAATGACCTGTTTTGTACAGATCGAAGGCAGGTTCGCGACGCTCAGGTTAGAGTCGTCGGTGAAATCGATCGCCGTATAGAAGGTCGGATCATAGACGCCGAAATCGATCTTGCCGGCGAGCTTCAGCGGCTCTTTCGGCTCGGTTTCAAACAGGATGATGAGCTGCTGGTCTTCGAAATTGGCGATCAGACCGGCGGGCGGCTTCATCGCGACATCCTTGCCGTCGACTGTCACGACCTGGAAGTAATTGTACTCGCCGATGGATTCGAACACCGTCTTGCCCACCTCCGCCAGCTCGGTGTCGTCGAGCTTGAGGTCGGAATTCTTGTCGAACTCCATCAAAACCGTGCTCGAAAACAGGTCGTCGAAACGCCAGAGGTGGCGCAGCGACTTCACACTGTTGTCGGGATTGAGCACGACGTCGAGCCGGGCCTCGGCAAAGACGTGCGGATGAACGCTTGCCGGCACGGTCATGGCCAGCAAAGCCGCTGCGGCTGTCGCCAGCATCGCCGTTGACGTTTTCAGAATCATTATACTGACGGTCCCGCGCTTTGGGTGATGCCGACAATTATCAGAAACCGGGCAAAAGTGGGACGCGTTCGACTGTTATGTCGAATGATCGCAAGGATTGGTCTTGAACCACTGGACCAGGAAATCGACGAAGACGCGGATTTTCGCCGGCAGATAGCGGCGATGCGGATAGACGGCGAAGATGCCGGCGCCGCTGAGCAGGCGATCGTCGAGCACCGGCATCAGCCGGCCGGCCTCGATGTCGGGAGCGGCGATGAAGTCCGGCAACATGGCGAAGCCGAGCCCCGCGACAGCCGCTGCGCGCGCCGCCATCGGGCTGTTGACCTCCATGGGCCCTGATACCGAGACGGTCATGGTGTCGCCTGTGTCGCTGGCGAATGGCCAGTTCGAGAGGTAGCGGCCGTTGGTGTCGATGATGCAGGGCAAGCCGCCGAGGTCTGCCGGGCGCTTTGGTATGCCGTGCTTTTCGATCAGTTCCGGCGAAGCGCAGACCCTGATCCCGAACGGGGCCAGCCGGCGCGCGATCAAGGACGAGTTCTCCAGTCGTGAAATGCGGATGGCGAGGTCGAATCCCTCCTCGACGAGATCGACGAAACGATCGTCGAGATGGATCTCGAGCACGATGTCGGGGTGCGCCTTGGCGAAGTCGATCAGCGACTGGCCGATCGGCGCATCGGCGAAGGTACGCGGTGCCGACAGCTTGACGCGGCCGCGAACGTCGCCAGAGGATTCGCGTACGGCATCGGCCAGGCTGTCGACCTCGCGGATGATCTCGGAAGCACGCCTGTAGTAAGTGTGGCCGGCCTCGGTCAGCGAAAACTGCCTGGTCGTGCGGTTGAGCAGCAGCGCACCGAGCTCGTCCTCCAGCTCGCGCACATATTTGGACAATAGCGCCTTCGAACGGCCGATCTTGCGCGCGGCGGCCGAAAAGCCCTCGGCCTCGACCACGTCGATGAATGCGCGCATGCGGGTCAGTGTGTCCATGCGGTCAGTCCTTTGATGCAGTCTTGAGTATCTTGCGTGCGAGCGCAATCAGCGCAAGGTCGCTGCCGGCGGGGCCGAGCAACGACAGGCCGAAGGGCGCGCCGTCGACCGTGCCTATGGGCAAGGTGATCTGCGGGAATCCCGACAGGCCAGACAGGCAAAGCAGCATCAGCGCGCGCTCGCGATAGGCAAGAAGCTCCTCGTGCAAACCGTTGGCCAAGGGGGCCGCACCCGGCACCGTCGGCATGACCAGAAAGCCGTCGTCGCCCAGCAATGTTCCCAGCTCGTCGCGGACGGCATCACGCTTGGCGCTTTCTGCCTGATAGGCAGTCGCCTCGATGGCCGAGCCGAACTCGAAGCGATCCCTGACGCCTTGGGTAAGGCCGCGGTCGCCTGACGATATCCAGGCGCCATGTTGCTGCCAGGCCTCGTAGGCCTGGATCTTGCGGAAGCACCAGTAAAGTTCGTCGGGTGAGAAGGTGAGGGGCGCTGCATTGGAAATCGTACCGAGTGCGCTTTCGGCTTGCCCGCGCATCCGCTTGTACTCGGCGGCTTCGGCAGGCCCGGTCGGCAATTGGTCGAGCCAGTCGAGCGCCAAGGGCCGGTCGAGCGCGCCACGATGGGCGTCCGTGCCGATCAAAAGCTTCGCCACCTTCTCATAGGTGTCGATATCCTTGGCGAACCAGCCGAAGGTGTCGAGGCTGGGCGAGAGTTTCATGGCGCCGTCGAGCGAAATCAGGCGGTGTGTCGTGCGCAGGCCGATCAGCCCGCAAAAGCTGGCCGGTGCCCGGATCGAGCCGCCGGTGTCGGAACCTATCGCAATGTCGGCAAGTTTGCCGGCCACCGCGGCAGCCGACCCAGACGACGAGCCCCCGGTCACGCGGTCAGGTGCCGCCGGATTGATCGGGTAGGGATAATGCCCGTTTTGACCCATCAGCGAGAAGGCGAGTTCGTCGGTTTGGGTCTTGCCGACGAATCGCGCGCCGGCATCGAGAAGCACTTGAATCGAGCCGGCCGTCTTAGGGGCCGGATGAGCGCTCGCGGCCTTTTGCGGGTTGCCGCAGCCGGTTGGGTAGCCGGCGACATCATAGATGTCCTTGATCGCCAGGGTCAGCCCCGCCAGAGCGCCGGATTCCGTATTTGGAACAGGCACTTGCGGCAGGTCGARAAACGCATTGAAGGGGCCGGACGCGCTAGTCATTGTTCGAAGCCCGTTTACGATATCCGCAACATTGTTCGACGTATGAATTTTTTCAACCCATCATGAGATTTTAATTGATTGTGACAGGCGCGGTGCATATATCCCCGCTTGCCCAAAGTCGCACGTGCCTGTGGGTGTCCGCCGATCCCTCGAATGGCGAGGAAATCGGTAAGGTAACTGGAGCTAACCCCTCCAGTCGATTTAGCGGCCAACCGCAAAATCGAGGACACCTTGAAGCAACGACGGTGCGGGCCTTTCTGGTTCTCTTCCGGCTGTCCAAAAGCCGGGGTTACTGAAGAGGCACACCTTCATTGCCGGCAGTGCGGAACGGGTTCTCCCATTTCCAAGCCAAGGCAGACAAAGCGAACCGAAGCCGGGCTGGCCTAGGTTCACCGCCGCGTGAAGCGCATTTATGGTTCCAGGGTCTCCACAGGCTGGTTCCATCAAATAGCGGTCATGTCTTTGTCCACCGTGGGATACCGCGGCCGGGAACGGCCGTCCCACAGCTTGATGATTTTGCGCGGCAGGACCGCGCGATGGAGAGACCTATGGCCACTCAGCGCATCCTCGACTTCCTCGCCACCCGACGCCCGTCCGGCCCTTGCCTCGTCCTTGACCTCGATGTCGTGCGCGACAATTTCCACGCCTTCGAAAAGGCGATGCCGGAATCCAAGATCTATTATGCGGTGAAGGCAAACCCGGCGCCCGAGATTCTGCGCCTGCTCGCTGCCATGGGTTCCTCCTTCGACACCGCTTCGGTCGCCGAAGTCGAGATGGCCATGGATGCCGGCGCGCCGGCCGAGCGCATCTCCTTCGGCAACACCATCAAGAAGGAGCGCGACATTGCGCGCGCCTACGAACTCGGTATCCGGCTGTTTGCTGTCGATAGCGTCGAAGAGGTCGAAAAGATCGCGCGTGCGGCTCCCGGCGCCCGCGTTTTCTGCCGCATTTTGGCCGACGGCGAAGGTGCCGAATGGCCGCTGTCGCGCAAATTCGGCTGCGTGCCGGCAATGGCCGTCGACGTGCTGCGCTATGCCAAGTCGCTCGGGCTCGATGCCTGCGGCGTGTCGTTCCATGTCGGCTCGCAGCAGGTCAATCTCTCGGCCTGGGACCGCGCGCTGGCTGACGCCAAGCAGGTGTTTGCAGCTCTGGCCGAGGAGGGCATCGCGCTCAGCATGGTCAATATGGGCGGCGGCTTTCCGACGCGCTATCTGCGCGACGTGCCGGCAGCCCAAGCTTATGGCCAGGCCATCTTCGAGTCGCTGTCCAAGCACTTCGGAAACAACATTCCGGAGACGATCATCGAGCCGGGTCGCGGCATGGTCGGCAATGCGGGCGTCATCAAGTCCGAGGTCGTCTTGATTTCGAAGAAGGCCGACAACGACAATGTGCGCTGGGTGTTCCTCGACATCGGCAAGTTCAGCGGTCTCGCCGAGACGATGGACGAAGCCATCCGCTACCCGATCGTGACGGCACGTGACGCAGACGAGAAGTCGCCATGCGTGCTCGCCGGCCCAACCTGTGACTCGGCCGACGTCATGTACGAAAAGACGCCGTACCCGCTGCCCTTGTCGCTGACCATCGGCGACGAAGTGCTGATCGAGGGCACCGGCGCCTACACGACGACCTATTCTTCGGTCGCCTTCAACGGCTTCGAGCCTCTCCGATCCTACGTGATCTGACGGCTCGCAAGAGCCGATCAGATCATCCCGGCGCGGGCGCATCGGCGCCCGCACGGGCTCGCTTGTGGAACAGTTATCCGCTCGTGAAGGATCGCGGACATGCATATCGAAAAAGAAATCACCAACTCCTCGCCCGACTTCATGGTTGTGGCCGAAACATTCGCCGACATGCCGGCGCGTGAGGCTTTGCTCGACCGGGCCATGGGCCTGAAGCGGCGCAAGAAGTCGTCGGAGAAGCTGCGGCGTGGCCGTCGCCCATCCGAGGGCCTGGCGCTGATCGCGCGCAATTCCGAAGGCTCGGTCGTCGGCACGGTCCGGCTGTGGGACGTGCGCCTGGGCGAGGGCGGTCCGGCAGCACTGCTGCTTGGCCCTCTCGCTGTCGATCCGTCGATGAAAAGCGGCGGTATCGGTTCGGCTTTGATGCGCCAGGCGATTGCTGAAGCTGGCCGCCTTGGCCACGGCGCCATCCTGCTGGTCGGCGACGCGCCTTATTATGCGCGCTTTGGCTTTTCGGCTGAAAAGACGGGCTCACTTTCGATGCCTGGACCTTACGAGCGCGACCGTTTCCTGGCGCTCGAACTTGTGCCGGGCGCCCTCGATGGCACCAAGGG
>NZ_JBFUIP010000040.1:0-39442 GCF_056401815.1 Aminobacter sp. P4_D5
CTTCTGAATTGGGCGGCGCCCCTGAAGGAAAAAATGCTCCGCGCGGCTGGTGCGCCGGCAAAGCCGTTCCACAATCTTGCCAAAATTAGCAATCGACAAAGTCTATTATTTTTATAGACTAACGGCATGATGGAGATTGCGATGGCACAGACCCAGTATCTCTCACACGGCCGGCCCGCGCAGAACGCGGCTTCGACCGTCAAGCCGGTGGCATTTGCCCAGCTTGCGTCCTACCTCATCTTCACGGTGTCGTTCGGTTTCACCGTGGCGATGGTCGTTGGACTGGTCCACTAGCAGCTCTGATTGGCGCTGGAAGTGGCGTCATGTTCTCTCAACCCAACTGAAGAAGGCTCTTGCGAGTAGCGCGTGAACCGGCGTGGGCGGCGCCAAAAACTGTTCCTGACAAGATGAAGGAGTTTGCGATGCAGATCGACTTCACCCATTGCCCGGGCGGCACAGCCGACAGCGACGAACTTCATAGTTCATTCTTCTCCGATACCGGGGTTGCGGTCCAGCAACTCAGATTGCTCGAACAATCCGGTTTCGACCGGGTGATGATAGATGACATGGGCGGCCTGCTCGCCAATATGGACCTAGCATCGCTGGCGTTACGCAGCACCCGGTCGATCGCCKTCCTTGCCTCGCATTGGCCGGGTATCGTGGCACCTGTCGTTGCAGCCCGACAGTTTGCGACCCTTGACCAGCTTGGCTCCGGCCGGTTGGCGTTGCGGGTGCCGCCGAGCCGCGACCTGCGCGAGACAAATGACGATAGCGGCCTGGTCGCCACGCTGGGGCGGACGGACGAATACCTGACACTGCTCAAGCGGCTGTGGAGCAATGCCCGACCCTTCGACCATGAGGGTTTGTTCTATCGCATCCATGGCGGCTTTGTGCCGATGAAGGCGGCCGACGGCGCTGCCATTGCACTACAGCTCGGCGGATTGTCTGGTACGGCGCTCAAAATCGCTGGCCGTCACGCCGACCGGTTCGAGTTGCCAGTAGGCGGGTTCGAGGACACAGGCCGGCTGATCGAGCGTGTTCGGGTCGCGGCCGATCCATTCGGTCGTGCGCAGCGCATTGGCTTTTCCTTGCCAGTCCATGTCGGCGAAGGCATCCAGGCATGGCAGCTTGGTGGGGCGCCGGAACAGATGGTCTCGGCGCTGGCAGGCTTTGTCGAGCTCGGCGTGACCGATTTCATCGTTCACGGACTCGATGACGCCGACTCGATCGCGGCGTTCGGGCGCCAGGTCATACCGCCGCTGCGCAAGGCCTTCAGGCGGCACGAGCCAGCGCCAGCGCACCGTCGCAACCGGCCAATGGTGCTTCGTCGGGTCGTCTGAGGCGATGGACGCGCCTCAGGCGTGGTGCAAGGCTTCGCTCAGGATGTCGTCATTGGCGGCGTCGCGCACCTGGGCGAGGCTGCGATTGTCGAGCACGCCGGCGATGGCCTGGCGCACCTCGAGCATCATGTGCCTGATCTGGCAGGTGGCCTCGTCGCAGTCGTCGCAGGGCTGGTATTGGGTGCGGCTGGCGCAAGGGATTGGCGCCAGGGGCCCGTCGAGCACGCGCACGACATGGCCGATCTTGATCTCGCTGGCGGACTTGGCGAGGCGGTAGCCGCCGTCCTTGCCCTTGCGGCTCTGGACGAATCCGGCATTGCGCAGTTCACCCAGGATGGCGTCCAGAAACTTTTTCGGGATCTTGTTGGCGGTTGCGATGTCGCCGACGAAGGCGAGCTGGCCGGCCGGCAGTTGGGACAGGTAGACGAGGGCCTTGAGGCCGTATTTGCCTTTTTTAGTCAGCATGGTGAACGCGTGTCATCGGCTTTCGGCTGCTTGTGGCAGCGTGAGGTTGCTTGCCGAGGATAACGATTCGTCCCCCATCGCATTCCGGCCTTCACCAGAGATAAATTCCACAGACTTGATATACAAGCCGAAACACGTTGATTTTCCGTAAGTTTTGCGGGTTTTCAGGCTGATTCAGCCTGCTGCGTAGACTCGGGCCCGCTCGATGGTGATGACGCCCTGTTCACGAGCGCTGACCTGGGTCTCGGGGGTGACGTCGAGTTCGATCGCTTCGCCCGACGCCGTGACCGCAAGAATGCGCCGACCAGCTGGCCGATCGATGACCCGGGCGACGGTCGCTGGGATGCCTTCGCCTGCCGAATTCCAGCCGAGATCGCTTGGGCGCAGGAAGATTTCGACGGGGCCGTCGGGGAAGCCGGGCGCGGGGATTTTGGCGTCGCCGAGCCGGGCATGGCCGCCCGAGACGGTCGCTGCAAAGCGGTTGGTGTCGCCCAGAAAGTTCATGACGAAGGCCGAGGCCGGGTTGCGGCAAACGTCTTCGGGCGTGCCCTGTTGCACGATCTGGCCCTTGTCGAGGATGACGACACGGTCGGCGAGGTCGAGCGCTTCTTCCTGGTCGTGGGTAACGAACAGCGTGGTGATGCCAAGCTCCTGATGGATTTCGCGCAACCAGCGGCGCAGATCGCGGCGCACATTTGCGTCAAGTGCCCCAAAAGGTTCGTCGAGCAAAAGTACCTTGGGATCGACGGCGAGCGCACGGGCAAGGGCGACGCGCTGGCGCTGGCCRCCTGAGATCTGGCCGGGGAAACGTTCGCCCAGGCCGTCGAGCTGGACCAGGCGCAAAAGCTCGGCAACACGGGTGTCGATGGCGGTCTTGTCGCGGCGGGTCTTGGAAACCTTCATGCCGAAGGCGATGTTCTCCGCCACCGTCATATGCGGAAACAGCGCGTAATGCTGGAAGACGAAACCGACGCCACGGTCGCGCACCGGAATGTCGGTGGCGTCTTCGTCGCCGAAATAGATGTGACCGGCATCGGAATATTCGAGGCCCGCGACCATGCGCAGGATGGTGGTCTTGCCCGATCCGGAGGGGCCGAGCAGGGCGACGAGTTCGCCGCTTTCGATCTCCAGTGACACGCCGCGTACGGCACGGAAGGTCTCGAAGTTCTTCGCGACATTGTCGAGGCGGATTTTCATGACGAAACCTCAGCGGAAACGGTTTTTGGAGCAGCAACTGGTGCTGCAAGCGCAGGGCGGCGGCGGGCACGGCCCGCGCCCTGGCGTTCGAGCAGGACCTTGGCGATGAGTGTGACTACAGCGAGCAGCGCCAGGATGGAGGCGGCGGCGAAGGCGCCAGCCGTCTGGTAGTCGTGGTAGAGCAGCTCGATATGCAGCGGCAGCGTGTTGGTCTGGCCGCGGATGTTGCCCGAGACGACCGAAACCGCGCCAAATTCGCCCATGACGCGGGCATTGCACAGCACCACGCCGTAGAGCAGTGCCAAGCGAATGTTGGGCAGGGTGACGGAGAAGAAGGTGCGCCAGCCCGACGCGCCGAGCGATGTTGCTGCTTCTTCCAGATCGCGCCCTTGCGCCTGCATCAGCGGGATCAGCTCGCGGGCGACGAAGGGGGCGGTGACGAACATCGAGGCGAGCACGATGCCGGGCAGGGCGAACAGGATCTTGATATCGGCGGATTCGAGTGCCGGCCCGAACAGGCCCTGCAGGCCGTAGACGAAGAGATAGGCGACGCCGGTGACAATCGGCGAGATCGAGAACGGAATCTCGATGACGACAAGCAGGAAGCGGCGGCCCCGGAAGTCGAATTTGGTGATCGCCCAAGCTGCGGCGACGCCGAAGGCGGTGTTGATCGGCACGGCAATCAGTGCAGTGACGACCGTAAGCCAGATGGCGTGCAGGGTGTCGGGATGGGTGATCGCGGCGGCATAGACCTTGATGCCTTGCGAAAACGCCTGGTAGCCGATGACGGCCAGGGGGGCGATGATGACGATGGCGACCAGCGTCAGCACGATGCCGATCAGGGCGCGGCGGAAGGCTGGTGCGTCGCCGACGCGCGGCGGGCGGCCTTTGATAGAAGCGCTCATCTCAACCCCTCGCCGTGTAGCGCAGGGCGCGCGCCTGCAGAATGTTGGTGACGGCAAGCATCACGAAGGCAGTGATGAGCAGCACCGAGGCAATCGCCGCGGCGGCCTGGTAGTCGTATTCCTCAAGCCGGATGAAGGCGAGGAGTGCCGTGATCTCGGTGGACATCGGCTGGTTGCCTGCAATGAAGATGATGGCGCCGAACTCGCCGAGGCTGCGGGCGAAGGACAAGGACAGGCCGGCGAGCAAGGCGGGCGCCAACAGCGGCAGGATGACCCGCAGAAAGATCGAGCGGTCGCTGCCGCCGAGTGTTTGGGCGGCTTCCTCAAGCGCGGGGTCGAGGTCTTCCAGCACCGGCTGAACCGTGCGGACGATGAAGGGCAGGCTGGTGAAGGCCATGGCGACCATGATGCCGAGTGGGGTGTAGGCGACCTTGATACCGGCTTGAGCAAGGACCGAGCCGAACCAGCCGTTTTCGGCGAACAACGTGGTCAAGGCAATGCCGGCGACCGCTGTCGGCAGCGCGAACGGCAGGTCGACGAGCGCGTCGATGAAGCGGCGGCCGGGAAAGCGGTAGCGCACCAGGACCCAGGCTAGCGCCATGCCGAAGACGAGGTTGAAGACGGTTGCGGCCAGTGCCGAAAGTGCTGTGACGCGGTAGCTGGCAACCGCGCGCGGCGAGGAGACGATGCGCCAATAGTCCTCGAAACCGAGGCTGGCCGCCTTGAAGACCAGAGCGCCGAGCGGCAGCACGACGATGATCGAGACGTAGACGAGGGTTATCCCCAGCGCCAGGGGAAACCCTGGCAGAATGCGGCGCGCCACTGAAATGCCTTCCTGGATACATCAATGCGGAAAGCCGGCATGGCCGGCTCTCCAATTCTCAACAACAATGGGTGGCGAGGGTCAACGTTCGCCGTAGATCTGGTCGAGCAGGCCGCCCGAACCGAAATGCTCCTTCTGGACCTTGTCCCAGCCGCCGAAGACGTTCTCGACGGTGACCAGGCGAACCTCGGGGAACTGGTCCTTGAATTCGGCAGCGACGGCAGGCTCGTGGACGCGGTTGCCGTGCTGGGCGGCAATGCGCTGTCCCTCAGGCGTGTACAGGAAGTCGAGATAGGACTTGGCCAGATCGCGCGAACCGCGCTTGTCGACGACCTTGTCGACGATGGCGACCGGGAACTCCGCCAACAGGCTGACGGACGGGATGACGCTCTCGACCTTGTCGGAACCGTATCCCTTGGCGATCGAGCGGGTTTCGGCCTCGAAGGTGATCAAAACGTCACCGATGTTGCGCTCAACGAAGGTGGTGGTGGCGGCGCGGCCGCCAGTGTCGAACACCGGTACGTTGTCGAACAGCTTGGTCACGAACTCCTTCACCTTGGCGTCGTCGCCCTTGAACGCTTCTTTGGCGTAGGCGGTTGCCGCGAGATAGGTGTAGCGCGCGTTGCCCGAGGTCTTGGGGTTGGGGAAGATCACCTTGACGTCGTCGCGGACCAGATCGGACCAGTCCTTGATGCCCTTGGGGTTGCCGGCGCGGACGAGGAAGGACGGCAGCGAATAGAAAGGCGAGGCCTGGTTGGCGAAGTCCTTCTTCCAGTCGTCGGAAACGAAGCCGTTCTTGACCAGGAACTCGATGTCGGTGACCTGATTGAAGGTGACGACGTCTGCCTCAAGCCCCTCGACGATGGCGCGCGCCTGCTTGGAGGTGCCGGCATGTGACTGGTCGACGGTGACGCCGGGGTTCTTGGCGATGAACGCCGCGTTCTCGGCGGCGAAAAGCTCGCGGGCGACATCATAGGAGGCATTGAGCAGCTTGTCTGCGGCATTGGCCTGCAGCGGGCCGGCGAGGAGCGCGGCGAGGGCGACGCCAACGAGTAGAAAGCGTTTCATGGGGGCATTCTCCTGAGACAAGCGGCAAATGGCTAAAGTAGGCCGCAAGATAGTCGGGAGGTTGCGTTCGCGGGAGGCAGAGGCAAGTTGCCTCTGCTACGGGATGGAGATTTTTTGTCTACTTTTGGCATTGCAGAAGAAATCATTTTCCGGCCCGACAGTCGTGTCCCTGTCGAACCGAAAAATCCCGACTATTTGTCGGTGACGCCTGCTTCGGCAAAACTCGCCATGCGGGCGTGGCATTCGAGCGCTGAGCGCACGATGTTGACCGCAAGGCAAGCGCCCGAGCCTTCACCAAGCCGCATGCCCATATCGAGCAGGGGCGAAAGCGAAAGCGCTTCGAGAAGCTGGCGGTGACCGGCTTCGGCGGAGACATGGGCGGATAGGGTGTGGGCAAGGCCCTGGGGGTGCAATTTCGCGAGCGGAGCAGCAGCTGCGGTGACGACAAAACCATCAAGCAGGACGGGCACGCCAAGGTGACGCGCGGCGAGCGTGGCGCCCAGGATTGCGGCGAGTTCGCGGCCACCGAGTGCTGCGGCAACAGCTAACGGATCGGCGAGGCTCGCGGCGTGGCGAGCAAGGCCAGCGTCGATAGCGGCGAATTTGCGCGACAGGCCCGAATCGTCGACGCCTGTGCCACGGCCGGCCCAATCGCAGCCTGTGCCGCCGAAGAGTGCCGCGGCTATTGCCGCAGCAGGGGTCGTGTTGCCGATGCCCATTTCGCCGAAGCAGATCAGGTCGAGGTCCTCGTCGACCGCTTCATAGCCGGTGGCGACGGCGGCGAGGAACTCCGCCTCGTTCATCGCAACGTCTTGCGTGAAGTCGCCGGTGGGGTGGTTGAGGTCGAGCGGGATCACCGACAGCTCGGCACCGGCAAGGCGGGCGAGCTGATTGATGGCGGCACCGCCGCCAGCAAAATTCGCCACCATCTGAACCGTTACTTCGGAGGGATAGGCCGACACGCCTTGGGCGGTCACGCCATGGTTGCCGGCAAAGACAATGACCTTGACCCTGTCGAGGCTGGGCATGTCGCGACCCTGCCAGCGCGCCAGCCAAGCGGCGATGGTTTCGAGCTTGCCCAGACTGCCGCGCGGCTTGGTCAGCGTATCCTGGCGGCGCGCGACTGCGTCTGCCGCGGCATCGCTGCCAGCCGGTAGGTCAAGGCAGGCTGCGCGCAATTCATCGAGCGATTTGAAGGCCATGGCTGCGAATACTCCTGATATGAATCAAGCCAGGATGGCGGAAGCGGCGAAAAGCAACGTGATCTCGGCGAGCTGCTGGATGGCGCCGATGGTGTCGCCGCTCTGGCCGCCAATCTGGGCGAGGCAGAGTTTTCGAAATGCGACAAACAGCAGTGCCAGGCAAAAGGCAGCGACGACCGCGCCCTGGAGGCCGAGCAGCAGCAACGCCACAGCGCCGACGGCGAGGGCAGTCAGGACAACACTGTCGGACAGCGTGCCGACACCGGCCGACAGGCCGTCGATGCGTGCCTGTGGCAACATCTGCATGAAGGTGGGGATGAGTGCGCGCGAGGCGACATGGGCGACGACGAGGCCAATAAAGACGTGGCCGAGCGTGGTCAGTTCCGATATCGCGCTCCAGCGCGCGAGGATCGACAGCGCCAATGCGCAGGCGCCATAGGTGCCGATGCGGCTGTCGCGCATGATCTTGAGCTTGCGCTCGCGCGTGCGACCGCCGCCGAAGCCGTCCGCAGTGTCGGACAGCCCGTCCTCATGCAGGCAGCCGGTGATGAGCATTCCAGCTGTCAAGGCAAGGGCTGCGGCGAGGCTGGGCGAAAGGCCGAGCAGCGTAGCGACGGCGTAAGCGAGCCATGCGACAGCGGCGACGACCAGCCCGGCCAGCGGTGCGGTCCAGATGGCGTCGGCCAGTGTGCGGTCGCGCACTTCGAAATGTGCCAGCGGCAGGCGCGTGAAGAAGACCAGTCCGATGCGGAAGTCGTCGAAGATTGTCGCCGGCGGGGCCATCTCAGGCCCTCGCTATGGCGTGGAAGAAAGTACCAGTGACGTAGCCGCGTCGGCCACCGAACGTGCCGATTGGATTGCCCTGGCCGTCGGCGATGTCGCCGAGCGGCAAGTCCTCGCCTTTCTTGACCGTCTGGGCGTAGTGGAACTCGTGGCCACGGATGGCGTCGCCGGCTTCACCCAGCGGGCACGGTGCGGCGAGGCGCGCCTGGCGATAGCCAAGATTCATCTTGCGCTTGGCGAAGCTGGTGGCATGGCCGAGCAGGCCGAGCATCGGGTGGGTCGCGCCATCGGCGTCTTCGATGGTTTCGCCAAGCACCATGAAGCCACCGCACTCGCCATGGACCGGCTTGGTCTCGGCGAAGTGGCGTGTGCCCGAGAGGAAACTTTGTGCCGCGGCGAGCCGGCCGGGGTGCAGTTCGGGATAACCGCCGGGCAACCAGCAGACGTCGCAGGAAGCGTCTGGCGCCTGGTCGGCGAGCGGCGAGAACGGCACAAGCTCAGCCCCCACGGCGCGCCAGTGGGCGGCGACGTGCGGGTAGAGGAAGGTGAAGGCGGCGTCCTGGGCGAGGGCGATGCGCTGGCCGGGCGGCGAAAGCGCAAAGCTCTGGTCGCCACAGCCGGGCGAGAGCGGTGTGGCGAGGGCCATGATGGCATCAAGGTCGAGCGACCGCTCGGCCATGTCGGCGAKCTTGTCGATGTGGGCGAAGAGGTCGGCGTGCTCTTCGGCCTGGACGAGACCGAGGTGCCGTTCGGGCAAAGACAGCGTCGGATCGCGCAATATGCCGCCGACGACGGGCAGGCCGAGCGCTTCGATGGCGTCGCCGGCGAGCTTGCGGTGGCGCTCGCTGCCCAGACGGTTGAGCACGACGCCAGCAATGTGGACATCACGGTCGTAAGTGGCAAAACCCTTGGCGATGGCGGCCGCCGTCTGCGACTGGCCGGAAACGTCGAGCACCAAAAGCACCGGCAGGCCGTAGAGCCGGGCGAGATCGGCGGCGGCGCCCGAGCGGCCGTGCGGGGCGGGAATGCCGTCGAACAGGCCCATGGCGCTTTCGATGATGACCAGGTCGGTGTCGCTGGCTGCATCCGTTGCGAGCTGATTGAGCAGGGAAGGCGGCATCGCCCAACTGTCGAGATTGACGCCGGGCAGGCCGGTGGCCGCTTTGTGGAAGCCGGGATCGATGTAGTCGGGCCCCGATTTCGCGCCGCGCACGCGAACGCCTCTACGACCAAAAGCACGCAAAAGACCAATGGTGACGCTGGTCTTGCCCGAGCCGGAGCGCGGCGCGCCGATGATCAGCCCGCGCGCGGTCATTTTTGCCCCATGAGTTCGGCACGCAATGCAACGATGCCGCCGACGACGATGAGCGCGGGGGAGACGACTTTCTCGCGCCGGGCGGTCTCGATCAAAGTGCCGAGCGATGCGGTGACCGTGCGCTCCTGCGGCATTGAGGCGTTCTCGACGAATGCTGCCGGCGTATCCTCTGGCAGCCCTGCTGCCAAGAGTTCCGCCACGGTGTCCGCCATATGCGTCAGGCCCATATAGATGACGATGGGCTGGCCGGTGCGGGCAAGGGCTGCCCAGTCAGGCCGGTCGTCGCTGACAGCGGCAAATCCGGTGGCAAGGATGATTGCGCCATTGACGCCGCGCATGGTCGCGGGAATGCCCGCCGAGGTCAGGCCGCCGAAAGCCGACGTGATGCCGGAAAGCACACGCCAGGGTATGTTCTCCCTCGTCAGCACCAGCGCTTCTTCCGCGCCACGGCCGAAGACGAAGGGATGCCCACCCTTCAGCCGCACGACCTTGCGGCCTTCCCGCGCCAGCTTCACCAGAAGTGCGTTGATATCGTCCTGCGGGATCGAGAGCCTGCCGCCGCGCTTGCCGACGAAGAATTTTTCGGCTTGCTCGGCAATATCAAGGATTTCGGGGGTCACCAGCGAGTCATGCACCAATGCGTCGGCCTGGGCGAGCGCCGACAGCACATCGAGCGTGAGACAGCCGGGATCGCCCGGCCCGGCACCGGCCAGCCAGACATGGCCGGGTTCGAGCAGTTGAGGCTCGTACTTCAAACGTGCAATGGCTTTTTCGAGACTCATGCGTGTCGCTTTCGCCGATGACGCGCGGGCTTGGCCAGCCTATAGATCGCGTCATGAATGAAGAAGATCGTCCGCTCAAGCGCGGCTGGACCACCGGTGCCTGCGCCACCGCCGCGACCAAGGCGGCGTGCATCGCATTGAAGTCGGGGCAATTCCCCGACCCGGTGGAAATCACCTTGCCGAGCGGCCAGAAGGTGGCTTTCGCGCTGGCGAAGAACGAGCGTTTGGACGGTGCGGCCATGGCCGGTATTGTCAAGGACGCCGGCGACGATCCCGATGTGACGCATGGGGCGTTGGTCATGAGCACGGTGCGGCCGGGCAGGCCAGGCAGCGGCATCATTTTCAAGGCGGGCAAGGGCGTTGGCACAGTGACGCGGCCGGGCCTGCCGATCCCGCCCGGCGAGGCCTCGATCAACCCGGTGCCGCGCAAGATGATCGCTGCTGCGATAGCCGAGGTGGCGGGGGAAGGTGCCGACTACGAGGTCGAGATTTCGGTTGCCGGCGGCGAGGAGATGGCACTCAGGACGCTGAACCCGAGGCTCGGCATCCTGGGCGGCATTTCGATCCTGGGGACGACGGGCATCGTCATTCCTTATTCCTGCTCGGCCTGGATCCATTCCATCCATCGCGGCGTCGATGTGGCGCGCGCCATGGGCTTCGACCATGTCGCGGGCTCGACCGGAAACGCCTCCGAGATGGCGGTCCAGAAATTCCACGATCTGCACGAAGTCCAACTGATCGACATGGGCGACTTTGTCGGCGGCATGCTGAAATACATCCGCGCTCATCCGGTGCCAAAGGTGACGATCGCCGGGGGCGTCGCCAAGATGACCAAGCTGTCGCAAGGCCTGCTCGATGTGCATTCGAATAGAGGCTCCGCCGATCTGGAAGGGCTGGCTTCGGTGGCCGCGGAGGCCGGAGCGGACGAAGCGCTTGCCGCGCGTATCCGTAGCGCCAACACGGTGGCCGAAGCCTTCATCGAGGCCAGAAAGGCCGGCGTCGGTATTGGCGATGCGATCGCCAAGGCGGCCTGGCGCACTGCGGCCGCTGCCCTCAACGATCCCGATATCGCGCTCGAAATCCTCGTCTTCAACCGTGAAGGAGAGTTGATGGGGCATGCGCCCTTCGCCTCGTCTCATAACCCGTCGCGGCCCCTGAAGCGGCGCTGATAATAGGCGTCGTAGAGCGAGCTTTCGCGAAAATCCTCTGCAGCCAGCGAGGCGCCCACGAAGATGATGGCGGTGCGCTCGATCGGGTCCTTGGCCAGTTCGGCCGCGATGGTTGACAGCGTAGCGCGGATGACACGCTCGTTCGGCCATGAAGCGCGGAACACAATCGCCACTGGGCAATCCGGGCCATAGTGAGGGGTGAGTTCCGAAACGACCTGATCGATGGCGTGGATGGCCAAGTGAATGGCGAGCGTGGCGCCGGTGCGGCCGAAGCCGGCGAGCGTTTCGCCCGGCGGCATCTTCGACGCGCGACCTGAGATGCGGGTCAGCACCAGGCTCTGGGCGACTTCCGGAATGGTCAGCTCGCGCTTGAGCGCTGCAGCCGCAGCGGCGAAGGAGGGCACGCCCGGCGTCAGTGTGTAGGCGATACCGTGCTTTTCCAGCCGCCGAATCTGCTCGGCGACCGCACTCCACACTGAGAGATCGCCGGAATGCAGACGGGCGACGTCATGGCCGGCTGCGTCTGCGGCGACATACTCAGCTTCGATCTCCTCGAGCGACATCGGAGCGGTATCGACCAGCCTTGCGTCCTCCGGGCAGTAGGACAAAAGCTCAGGCGAGACGATGGAACCGGCATAAAGGCAGACCGGACAGGCGGCCAGGACCTTTGCGCCGCGCACGGTGATGAGGTCGGCGGCACCCGGGCCGGCGCCAATGAAATGAACGGTCAAGTGCTGGCTCCACTGATGGCGATGGCGCAGGTGGCCGCGCCGACTGATATGCGCGGGCCAAGCAGGCTCGAGCCGTCGCCGGCGGCGGCAAGGGCTGAGGCTTCCGAGACGGACGGCGTGCCTGCGGCTTCGAGCGAGGCTTGCGAGCGGCTGAGCGTGCGTGGCTCTGCGGCCTTCAACTTCGTGTCTTCTACGACCAGCAAGGGGAGGTCGAGGGTTCGTCCAGCGGCAATGATGCCTTGTTCGTCTCGCTTGAGCGCGGCAGTGGCGAGCGCTGAGAGTGCGGTTACAGCCAGGCCGTGCGCTTCGAGCGCGGTTTCGATGGCGGACAGAATGTCTTCGTGCGCTGCGCCTTTGCGGCAGCCGATGCCTGCGATCATCATGGCTTTACCCAGCTCCATTGCGTGACCGGCATTGCCGGCCGCCAGCCGGTCATCGAGCCAACAGGGGCGGCGCGGGAGACTTGAAGGCGAATGAGGTCGCCGCCGAGGGCGGCATGGCTTGCGAGCAGCAACGTTTCCATTTCAAGCGTGACGGCATTGGCGACGAGACGGCCGCCGGGACGAAGCGCTGCGATTGCCGCGTCGAAAACGCCTGGCTCGCTGCCGCCGCCGCCGACGAAGATGGCGTCGGGTGTGGGCTGATCGGTGAGAGCTGCGGGGGCGGCGCCATGCACGATTGCGAGGCCGGGCACGCCACAAGCCTTGGCGTTGCGGCCAATACGTTCGACGCGCTCAGCATTGGTCTCGATAGCGACAGCACGCAGCGAGGGATGGCAAAGCATCCACTCGATCGAGATCGAGCCGGAACCTGCGCCGATGTCCCACAACAGCTCGCCGCGCTGCGGAGCAAGCGCCGACAGCGTCATGGCGCGGATTTCGCGCTTGGTGATCTGGCCGTCATGTTCGAACAGATCATCGGCGAGGCCGCAAGCAAGCGGCAAAATGCGAGCTTCCGGAGTTGATTCAATCTCAAGTGCCAAAACATTGAGCGGATTGATTTTTTGGAGGTCGAAGGCCATCGCGTTGGTTGCGCGAATTCGCTCGCTTGGACCGCCAAGAGCTTCGAGAACCGTGAGTTTCGAGCCCCCAAAACCGCTGTCTGCGAGCAGTTTCGCGATGGCAGCCGGCGCTTCGCCGTCCGAGGTCAGTGCGAGGATGCGGGCGCTGGGCTGCAGCAGCGGGCGGATCAGCTCGATGGCGTGGCCGTGAAGCGAGATCGTCTCGATGTCCTGCAAAGACCAGCCAAGGCGCGAGGCGGCGAGCGAAAAGGCAGAAGGGGCTGGCAGTACCCGCATTTCCGCAGTTGGGACCGCTCGAGCCAATGTGACGCCGACGCCATGGAAAAAGGGATCGCCGGAGGCGAGCACGCAGACCTTTTGGCCACGGAGGGCGGTGACGTTGCGCATTTCGTTGTCGAAAGGCGTCGGCCAGGCGTGGGCCTCGCCGTTGATCAACCCGGCTGCCAACGCCAGATGGCGCTTGCCGCCGAAGACATGGGTCGCGGCCGAGATCGCGCGCTTGGCCTCGTCGCCGAGACCCGCTACACCGTCCTCGCCGATGCCGACGACCGTCAGCCATTTATCCATCGGCGTGAAATCAGCAGGCATGATGACCCACCGCATATTGATCTTGGGCGGAACCACCGAGGCGAGGCAACTGGCAGCGCAGCTCGCTGCGCGCACCGGCCTCGACATCACGCTTTCCATGGCTGGCCGCACTGAAAATCCGGTCGAGCAGCCGGTGCCGATGCGCAGTGGCGGTTTTGGTGGAGCGCAGGGCTTGGCCGAGTGGCTTGCCGCGCACAAAATCGACCTGCTGATTGATGCCACTCATCCCTATGCTGCGCGCATTTCGGCCAATGCGGCCGAGGCTGCGCGCCTGTCCGGCGTGCCGATTCTGGCACTGCGCCGCCCTGCCTGGGAGGCGGTCGCCGGCGACAACTGGACGCTGGTAGACGATGCCGACGGAGCGGTGGCTGCGCTGGGTGTAAATCCGCGTCGCGTCTTCCTCGCGCTTGGCCGGCAAGAGATCGCGGCTTTCGTGACTGCGCCCCAGCATTCCTATATCATTCGCAGCGTCGACCCGATCGAGCCGCCGCTCGGTGTGCCCGATGCCACCTACATTCTTGCGCGCGGGCCGTTTCGGGAGGTCGACGAGCGCGCGTTGCTCAAGGAGAATCGCATTGACGTCATCGTCGCCAAGAACAGCGGCGGTGCGGCCACCTATGGCAAGATCGCAGCCGCGCGGGGAATTGGGACCGAGGTGATCCTGTTCCGCAGGCCGGAATTGCCGGATGTGCCATCCGCCTCGACCGTTACCGCGCTGCTCGACCTTATCGATCATTAGTTTGCCCCGACTGCAAAGCGCGGCGTGTAGACAAGCGGACGCTTGCCATCGCGCTCGATGAGACGGGTCTCAGGTGAGCCGATGATGACGCAGGTCGCCATGTCGGCTTTTTCCGCAGCGGCCTCACCAAGCGTGACGATTTCGATCCGTTCGTCGGGTCGGCCGGCGGCACGGCCGAAGATGACGGGCGTCGACGCGGGCAGATGCGCGCGTAGCGTCTCAAACGCGCTGCCGAGCTGCCAAGGGCGTGCCTTGCTGATCGGATTGTAGAGCGAAATGACGAAGCCGGCGGTAGCCGCCGCCACCAGCCTGCGCTCGATCAGTTCCCATGGCTTCAAATTGTTCGACAGGTTGATCGCGCAGAAATCATGGCCGAGCGGTGCGCCGACGCGGGCGGCAACGGCGAGCATGGCGGTGACGCCGGGCACGATGGCGAGGTCGATGTCGCGCCATTCCTTGGGGCCGGCCTCGATCGCCTCGCAGATTGCAGCGGCCATGGCGAAGACGCCGGGGTCGCCGCCAGAGACGACAGCAACGTTGTGGCCGGATGCTGCCATTTCTAGCGCGGCGTTGGAGCGGGAAATCTCCTCGCGATTGTCGGAGGCGACGCGCGCCTGGTCGGGGCGTAGGTCGAGGCGATCGAGATAGGGCTTGTAGCCGAAGAAGTAGCTGGCTTCGGCAACGGCGCTGGTGGCTTCCGGCGTGACCTGATCGGCATTGCCGGGGCCGAGGCCGATGACGACGAGGCGGCCGCTCATAGCTCCGCCCCCGGCTTGCCGGCCCAGCCTGGCACCAGCACGATGGCGAAATAGGGTGCGGTGTCGTCGGCCTTGTCGACAAGCCGCATCGACAGCGTGTTCGGCATTGTGCCGCGCTCGACATAGATGGCGCGGTCGAGCTTGCCGGTGACGTCAAGGGCCTTGCGGATCTTGGGCAGGTTGCGGCCGACTTTCATGATGACGGCGGCGTCGGTGTCGGCGAGGCGGCGGGTCAGCTCGAACTCGCTCATGGTGCCCGGCAGCACCGACAGCACGTCGTCGCCCTGGACGATCGGCACGCCCGTCTGCGACCAGCAGCCGGACATGGCGGTGACGCCGGGGATGATTTCGGTCGGGAAGAGGTGCGACAGCCGCACATGCAGGTGCATGTAGGAACCATAAAACAGCGGGTCGCCCTCGGACAGGACCGCCACAGTGCGTCCCTCCTGGAGATGCGCTGCAACCGCCCGCGCTGACTCTTCATAGAAGCCTGTGATCGCTGCGCGGTAGTCGTCGTGATCCTTGTCGATCTCGGTGGTGACCGGGTAGAGCAGCGGCAGTTCGATGACCTCAGCGCGGAAATGCGCGTCAGTGATGGTGCGGGCGTTGCTGTTGTTACCACGTTTGGCAAAATGGGCGATCACGTCGGCCTCTGCCAGCGCACGCACCGCCTTCAAGGTCAGCAGTTCGGGATCGCCCGGGCCGGTGCCGACGCCGATGAGGCGACCTTTCTGAGCTGATGTCACAGGCCCGGCCTCGCAAGTGCGTTGAGGGCGGCGGCGGTCATGGCGCTGCCGCCGAGGCGGCCACGCACGATGGCATAAGGCACACCATAGGAATTTTCGGCCAGCGCGTCCTTTGATTCGGCAGCCCCAACGAAGCCGACCGGCATGCCGATGATGGCGGCAGGCTTGGGCGCACCGTCACGCAGCTTTTCAAGCAGATAAAAAAGCGCGGTCGGTGCGTTGCCGATGGCGACGACCGCGCCGGCCATTTTATCGCCCCAGAGGTCGATGGCGGCGGCGGAACGGGTGTTGCCGACTTTTTGCGCGATTTCGGCTGTTTGCGGGTCGCGCAGCGTACAGATCACCTCGTTGTCAGCGGGCAGGCGGGCGCGGGTGACGCCGCGCGCCACCATCTCCGCGTCGCAAAAGATCGGTGCGCCGGCCTTGAGGGCTGCACTCGCTGCGGACACGAAGTTTTCGGAGAAGACGAAATGTTCAGCCGCCTCGACCAGGCCGCAAGCGTGGATCATGCGCACGGCAACATCGGCTTCCTCTTCGGAAAAGCGCGAGAGGTCGGCCTCCGAGCGGATGATGGCGAAGGATCGCTCGTAGATGGCCATGCCATCGTGGATGTAGTCGTAGGCGGCCATGGTCATCCTTGTCGTAACGATTGCGCCAAGCGCTTGGCGCCAAGCCGGGCGAGGCAAGCGGTGGCGTCCTCATGCGGCTGTCGCTCGGCGGCGAGAAGTTCTGTGAGCCGGCCAACGCCACGCGCGGCTTCATATCCTGCGGTGTAAGCAGCCGGAAGCCCTTTCGCCGTTCCGCCGACGA
Organism: Aminobacter sp. P4_D5; assembly: GCF_056401815.1. Classification (NCBI taxonomy): domain Bacteria; kingdom Pseudomonadati; phylum Pseudomonadota; class Alphaproteobacteria; order Hyphomicrobiales; family Phyllobacteriaceae; genus Aminobacter; species Aminobacter sp. P4_D5. The sequence continues at coordinate 16,443 of NZ_JBFUIP010000040.1, forward strand.
CAAATGCCGCGCCTTTTTCGTCACCGACGATGGTGAGGGCAGCGCGGCCGGGATGGGCGCAACCCTTGGCGCAGCCGGAGACATGCAGGCTAAGTGTCGGGTCGAGGTCTGGGCCGATGGTTCGCGCGATTTCGGCCGCCACGTCGCGCGCGGCGATCATGCCGGACGCACATGCTGGCGCGCCTGGGCAGGCGGCGATGCGGCTGCGCGGATCGGCGGCGGCAGTGACGAAATCGAGTCTTTTTGCTTCCAAGCGAAGTGCGTCGCAGGCGGGGTGCGTCATGCCCATGAGGAGGAGTGAACGGGCGGGAGCGGGACGGATGCCGGATGCGCCAAGCTTGATCGCGGCTTCGCAAAGGGAAATTAGCGTTTCGGCGCGGGCAGAGCCGAACGGCAGGGCAATGCCGAGGGCGATTCGGTCCTCGCCTAGGGGCAGGATTCCAATGGAAGATGAATCGGTTGAGGGGATTTGCTGGGAAAATGAATCATCAGCTGCGGTGGTTAAGTGGTGATCTTTCGACCCCCCCTCTGTCCTGCCGGACATCTCCCCCGCAAGGGGGGAGATCAGCCATTGCGTCGGTTTCCGCCAATCTCCGGTGTCAGTGTGCCCGGCGGACGTGGCGCTAGGGGTGTCATATTCTGCAAGATCAGGGCACGGAGCACTGACGCCGAAGTGGCCGATCTCCCCCCTTGCGGGGGAGATGTCCGGTAGGACAGAGGGGGGGCGGAAGGAGTGAGACGTTGCCGAGACTTCGATTGCTTCCAGGATGGCGGGCACCGCCAGGTCGCGGGCGCGAGCTTGGCGCCCAAGGGCCGCTACAGTTCCCAGTATGGCGACTGTAGCATGGCAGGCGGCTTCCGCACTGAACTCGCCGACCAAGGTCGCGGCGTCTGCGTCGCCGGCGACTGACAGACGCCAGTGCTGGGCGTCGGCGGCTTCTAACCTGACATCTGCCATGATGGCGTCGAGGCGGATCTGGCCGCGACCGTCCACCACCACGGAGACTTTGGGACCGAGCCGTGCGGCTAGGTCGGCGGCGGAGATTGCCTGGCGGATGGCCGTTGCGAGCGGCGCGGGATCGGCTGTTTCCGTAGGGTCGATCCCCGCAAGTGGACTTGTGTCGACGGGAGCGCCGGTGCGAACCACAATGCCGAGCGCATCGACTTCGGCGGCAAGTTGCGCGGCGCTTTGGGTGGTCAGGCCGCGGATCTGGATGCTGCCGCGAGCGGTAACCTCAACGATGCCGTTGCCATGGCGAAGCGCGGACTCACAGAGTCCGATCAATAGCTTGGGCGCGATTTCTCCAGCAACTGGATTGAGCCGGACGAGCAGTCCGTCGCCTGTCTGCATCGGGGCGGAAAGAGCGGGGCAGGCGCCACGACGTGAGAAGGTGCTCATGCCGCGACCTCTTTTTCCGAGGCTTCGGCGATCAATGCGGCGAGATCGTCGTCGATGGAGTTGCGCAAGGGATGCCATAGGCCGCGACGCCGGGCGGTCGCGAAACGTTYGGCGATGAATTTCGCCGCTGCCGGGTTCTCGCGCAGCATGAAGGCACGCACGGCATCATTGCCGAGATAGGCGTCGTGGACGGCCTCGATCAACGCGCCTGATATGGCGTTGGTCGTTTCGGCAAAGCCGATCAGGCGGTCGACCGTTTCGGCGAACTCCGAGGCGCCGCGTGGGCCATGACGCATCTGGCCGGCGATGAAACGGGCGTTGGTGGCGCGAGCACGTACGACGCGGCCGACGGCTTCCGTGACCGAGCGCGGGCGCGGCTTCTGCGGGTCCGTGGTGTCGAGCACAATGACGTCGGCGTTTTTGCCGAGTGTGGCAAGAGCTGCCGTAAAGCCGCCTATGAAGGCGACGTCGGCGGAGCCTTCGAGTATGTCGCGGCCGGGGTCGTCGCCGGTGTGAACCAGCAAATCTGCTTCGGCGATGCGGCCGGCAAAGGCCCCGGGCGCGGAGACACCTTCACCCTCGGCGCCGCCATAGGCGTGCGAGGCCGCGTCGAGATAGGCGCGGCCGAGTTCGTCACGCGTGGTCCAGTCGCCCGAAGACAACAGGTCCTCAAGGCCCGCGCCATAGGTGCCGGGCGATGAGCCGAAGATGCGTGGCTCGACTTTGCCCGAAGCGCGGGTGCTGGCGGCGAGCGGGTTTTCGTGGTCGTCCTCCTCGCGTGTGGCGACCGCGCGCGCTGCCGCATCGATCAGCGCGATCTGGGTCGGGAACATGTCGCGGAACAGGCCTGAAATGCGCCAGGTCACGTCGACGCGCGGGCGGCCAAGCGCTGCCGGCGGCAACACCTCGATGCCTGTGACGCGGCCGGTGGCGGAATCCCACTGCGGCCGGCAGCCCATCAGCGCCAGGCCTTGGGCGATCTCTTCGCCGCCAGTGCGCAGCGAAGCGCTGCCCCAGAGATCGATAACCAGCGCGCGTGGCCAGTCGCCATGGCCCTGTAGATAGCTGCGCATGATTTCGTCGGCCGCAGCCTTGCCGAGGTCGAAGGCGGTCGGCGTCGGCATGGTACGCGGATCTGATGTGAACAGATTACGGCCGGTGGGCAAAACGTCGGTGCGTCCGCGCGCCGGGGCGCCCGAGGGGCCGGCCTTAACGTGACGGCCGTCGAGCGCGGCGATCAGGCCCTCGCGTTCGCTGGCAGCACTTTGCCTGCGCATCGCGTCGTGTTCGTCGTCTGAGGCGCGACCATAGATGTGCAGGCCATCCTTGATGGCGAAATCCTTGAGGTCGCAAAGCCAGGCGTCGATACGGCGCAGTGCCTCGTCTGGCGCGTCGGTGTTGGCAACGCCGGCTTCGCTGGCGAGGCCTGTCTGGGACGCCATCTCGACGATCAGCTTGGCCAGCCGGTCGCGGCGGCGGCGGTCAAGGCCATCGGCCTGGGCATATTCGTCGACCAGTCGCTCAAGCTTGTGCTGGTTCTCGTCGAGGCCGGCACTGGCAAGTGGCGGCGGCAGGTGGCCGAGCGTGACGGCCGAAATACGGCGCTTGGCCTGGGCTGCCTCACCAGGATTGGAGACGATGAAGGGATAAATGACAGGCAGCGAACCGGTGACGATTTCGGGAAAACAGGTCTGGCTCAGAGCGACAGTCTTGCCCGGCAGCCATTCAAGTGTGCCATGCGCACCGACATGGATGATCGCGTGGACGCCGAGCGACTTTTGCAGCCACAGGCCAAAGGCAAGCAGCGCATGCCGTGGCGGCAGGGTCGGATCGTGATAGTCGGCACGGCGATCGGCCGAGCGACCGCGATCCGGGGCGAGGGCCACCGTGACGTTGCCGAAGGTGGAGGCGCAGAATGGAAAATGGAGTTGCCTCTCACCCTTACCCTCTCCCCTCAAAGACGGGGAGAGGGGGGCGTCGGCGTTGCGGCCGTCTTCCTTCTCCCCGGCGTTACGGGGAGAAGGTCCGGCAGGGGATGAGGGGCGGTGCGATGGTGGAGTTGTTACAGCCTCCAGCGCAGCTTCCCCCCACGCCGCCTCAACCACGTTCCTTGCATCCGTGGGCAGATCAGCGGACTGCGCGAGATAGTTATCAAGCGCCAGTCCATGCCCACCCGCCTCGATCAGGTCGAGCAATTCGCGCGGAGTTTCCGGAATCGATTCAACGCCGTACCCGGCGTCCTTGAGGTCCTGCAGCATGGCCAAGACGCTGTTGGGTACGTCGAGGCCTACGGCATAGCCTGTGCGGCCGGGCGCGCTGGGATAATCGGGGATGAGAATCGCGAGCTTGCGCTTTTCGGGCGGCGTCTCGCGCAGCCTGAGATGTGCCGCGATGCGGGTTGCGACCTGTTCGACACGGTCCGGCTCGGGCCGGTTGGCCAAGGCGCGGAAGCCGAGCGCCGGGTCGAGTTCGCTCTCGGACTTGAATGAGATGGCGCCTGCGAGGATGCGGCCGTCGAGCTCGGGCATGACGACATGCATCGCAAGATCTGCCGGTGCCAGCCCACGCGGGCTACCCTCCCAGGCTTCGCGGCGGGTGGTGGCGACGATCACCTGAAACACGGGAACGCCGGCCCGGTCGAACAGTGTTTCCGCGCCGGGTTCCGCTCCTGAGGCAAACGCTGTAGCCGTGATGATGGCTGATGGCTCTAACGCAAAAAGAGCCGCCTCGACAAAGCTGAGCGATTCCTTGTCCTTCAGGCTTGATACGAAGATCGGGACGGGCCGGATGCCTTGGCGGATGAGTGCGTCGGTCAGTGCGTCGACGGGGGCGACATCGGCTGCCAGCAGCATCGAGCGATAGAACAGGATGGGGACGATATCACCTTCTCCCCGTTCACGGGGAGAAGGTGCCCCGAAGGGGCGGATGAGGGGCGGCGCAAGGGCGTCGAGCGTTGGCTCCTGCCCCTCGTCCCCCTGCCAGGACCTTCTCCCCGTGAACGGGGAGAAGGGGGATTCGACCACGCCTCGCGCCGGATCGTAAAAACCGGCTTTGGGCACCGTCACCGGTGCATTGGCATCGGCTTTCGCTTCCGCGCTCGCCAGTCCTGCGAGGCGCGCAACCAGCGCCTTCATGTTTTCCGGTCCGCCTTCGCGGAAATAGCCAAGCAGCGCGTCGAGTTCTGTGCGCGGCAAGGTCGAGCCTTCGACCAGCCGCGAGTCCGAATCGTGGCTTTCGCCCGGCAGCAGCGCAAGAGCGATGCCCTTTTCTCGAGCCATGGCAGCGAGTTGGTCGCAACCGTAGCGCCACCAGTCATAACCGCCGAGGATGCGGACGATGATGACCTTGGCGTGCGCCGCTACACTGTCGATCCAGAGGTCGACAGACATCGGATGCCTGAGGTCGCGCAGGCTGGCGAGCCGCATCGATGGCAGGCTTGCCGCGTCCGCCTTCCAGGCGGCGGCGATGCCAGCGAGATCGCTGTCGGTGAAAGACAACGCCACCACATCCGCAGGCGTTTGCCTGAGATCGACAGGCTCGACGAGATCGTCGAGCGAGGCGGATGTGGTGGTGAGGATGTGCATCTATCTGGCCCGGCTCAGCCTACAAGAATGCGCTCGATGGCCGGGCGGTCGAGGCCCTTGAGGCCGATCACCACCAGACGCGAGCGGCGGTCGTCTTCGGCCGTCCAGGCGCGGTCGTAGTAGTGGTTGACGCGCGGACCGACAGCCTGGACGAGCAGGCGCATGGGCTTGCCGCCGACTTCGACGAAGCCCTTCACGCGCAGCACGTTTTCTTCCTCGGCGGCGGTGGCGACGCGCTTGGCCAGTTCATCCGGGTTGGAAATCGAAGGAATGTCGATGACGAACGAGTCGAAATCATCGTGCTCGTGGTCGAAGGCGCCGTCGTGATGGGTCTTGCGGTTTTCGATGTCGTCTTCGACAGCGAGGCCAAGGCCAAGCAGCACCGAAGGGTCGACCTTGCCGTGCGCGGTCTGCACGATCTTGACGGCGCGCGACAGGTGCTCGCCGACAATGGCGTTGGCGCGCGCAAGGCCGGCCTCGTCGAGCAGGTCGCTTTTCGACAGGATGATGAGGTCGGCGCAGGCGACCTGGTCTTCAAACACTTCTTCGACCGGATCATCATGGTCGAGCGTCTCGTCCTGGGCGCGCTGGGCGGCGAGCGCGTCCATGTCGGCGGCGACCTTGCCTTCTGCGAGCGCTGGGCCGTCAACAACGGCGATGACGCCGTCGACCGTGACGCGGCTCTTGACCGTGGGCCATTGGAAGGCCTGGATCAGCGGCTTGGGCAATGCCAACCCCGAAGTCTCGATCAGGATGTGGTCGACACGTGGCGAACGCGACAGGATCTGGTCCAGTGCGGGGACAAAATCGTCGGCGACGGTGCAGCAGATGCAGCCRTTGGCCAGTTCGACGATGTTTTCCTCCGGGCAGGTGTCGATGCCGCAGCCTTTGAGGATTTCGCCGTCGATGCCGACATCGCCGAACTCGTTGACGATGATGGCGAGGCGCTTGCCCTTGGCGTTTTCGAGGATGTGGCGGAGCAGCGTCGTCTTGCCGGCGCCGAGAAAGCCGGTGATGACGGTACAGGGGACGCGTTCGACGGAGGCGGTCATTTGTCTTCCTTGATGAGGTCGAGGGGAGGGATGCGCGCGACAAGGCCGCGCTTGAGGCTGTCGGGACGGCCTCGCCACGGGATCAGGCCGTCGGTCGAGGTGGCGAAGAGTTTTGCGCCGGTGATCAGGTCGTCGCCCGAGCTAATGGCGAGATCGCCGAAGACGTAGCTCCATGAGCCGTCGCGCAGGATCGCCGCACTCAGGCGGCGCTTGCAGTTGCCGAGGCATTCGACGCTGCGCACCGTGATGCCTTCTTGTGCAGCGGCGGCGCGTGTGGATTCGGCGAGCTTGGCGCCTGCGCGGGGATGAGCGTCCGAGCCGTTTTCGTCGCGGCAGGATGAGCAGACGAGAATCGTCACATCCGCTGCGGCGCGCAGGTCGGCGCCATCGCTGGATGCGTCCAAAATTTCGACAGAGAGATTGTCGTCGAGTTCCAAAATACCAGGCTCCTTGCCTGGGACACCCGCCAGGCGATCGGATCAATGTTTCAGACGGCAGGTCTCCTGGCTCGCGAGTCGTCGCCTTCGTGCCGCCTTCCCGGGAGGACATCCCAGTGGTTACCGGTCTTGGCTCGTCGCTTACAGTTGCGGGGACAGCCGCGGATTTGACGCCAAAAGCGCCGCACCGCATTCCCTCTTAGCTCCTCCCCTTGCCGGGAGGAGACCGTCTGGGTCGATTTAKGCTTTCGCGAGGGGTGGAGTCAACGTGAGGGAGCGACCCGCAATGTCGCTCAGCGCCGGTCCGAGATCGCCGGCCGGTGTGACCTTGATGCTTTCGAGGCCAAGCCAGTCACGCATCTGCTGCAGCTCTTCATAGAGTTCGGCCGCCGTTTCGGGCGGGGCGCAGGGCTCCGCATAGGCGGCATGGACGCGCAAGACACCGGCTGGGCGGTCAGCTTTGAGGTCGACGCGCGCGACGATTCGTTCGCCGAGCAGGAAGGGCAGGACATAATAGCCATACTGGCGCTTTTCGGCCGGCGTGTAGATCTCGATTCGGTAGCGGAAGCCGAACAGGCTTTCGGCGCGGCTGCGTTCGAAGACCAGCGGATCGAACGGCGCGAGCAAGGCGCGGGCACTGACCTTACGTGGAATGCGGGCCTGGGCGTGCAGGTAGGCCTGCTTGTCCCAGCCCTCGACGCGGACGGGAATCAGTTCGCCCGTTTCGACCAGCTCTTCGAGGCGACCTTTCATTTCGGCGGGCGACAGGCGGAAGTAATCACGCAGGCAGGCGGCCGTCGCGACGCCATGGGCCCGGGCGGAGATTCGCAACAGTTCGCGATGCGCGTCGGCCGGGGCAGGGATGGGACTGTTGTAAATGCCCGCGGGCAAGACTCGCTCGGGCAGATCATAAAGTCGCTCGAAGCCACGGCGCGAATGGGTGGTGATGCGGCCAGCCCAGAACAGCCATTCGAAAGCGTGTTTTTCCCGGCTCCAGCCCCACCAGCCGCCCGAACCTTTGGCGCCTTCAATCTCGGAAGCGGCGATCGGGCCGCGGTCGACCACGTGGCGGAAAATCTCCTCTATGTAAGGCCTGTTCGCGCGGCCGAACTTGGCAAGCCCGCCATACATCCCTTCCTCAGCCCGCGCCATACGCCAGCGCATCAGGGGAAAGGTCTCTAGCGGCAACAGCGAGGCTTCATGCGCCCAGTACTCGAAAAGCAGACGCTTGCTCGACTGCATGGCGTCGTCGAGCAGCGCCATCGGGTAGGGGCCGAGGCGCGAATAAAGCGGCATGTAGTGCGCGCGCACAACGGCACTGACCGAGTCGATTTGGAACAGACCGAGGCGGTCGAGCACACGCTGCAGGTGACGTCGCGTGATCGTGCCTGTGGGGCGCGGGTCCATGAAGCCCTGGGCCGCAAGCGCGATGCGGCGGGCGGTGGGGAGTGAGATTTTTTCCTTCATTGCGGCAAGCTATCGCAGTCTGTTGTGAGGTGACGCAAGGGTACGAGAATCGATCTTTGTTGCAAACGCTAGCAGGTCTGCGGTTCCTGACTTGTCAGGAGCCTAAAGTGGAGTAAAAGACGAAGGAAATCAAATAGGAGCCACGCGCGCAGGATTTTGGTCCAGCGGTGGGGTTTGCCTCGTTTTGGACAAGGTTGGACTTGCTTCGCCCGACCGCCTGCGCTAACCGTCGCCGCATTGCAGCACGACCGTTTCGTCCGGCTCGGCGAGAATCTGTCGCGCTTCCGGAAACGGACCTCGTGCTGTAAATCTGGGTGGATAGGCCACCAACGGAATTCGCAGCATGAACGCTCTCTTGAGTTCGTATCTGCCCATCGTCATCTTCATCGGTGTGGCGCTTCTAGTCGGCATTGCGCTTATCGCGGCGCCCTTCCTTGTCGCCTATCGCAATCCGGATCCGGAGAAGCTTTCTGCCTACGAGTGCGGCTTCAACTCGTTTGACGACGCGCGCATGAAGTTCGACATTCGCTTCTATCTGGTCTCCATCTTGTTCATCATCTTCGACCTCGAGGTCGCCTTCCTGTTTCCGTGGGCGGTGTCCTTCAGCAAGATCGGCATGCTCGGTTTCTGGTCGATGATGATCTTCCTGGCCGTTTTGACCATCGGCTTTATCTATGAGTGGAAAAAGGGAGCGCTGGAATGGGATTGAACGACGCCTCCGGCACCCTGATCGCACCGAAGCCGAAAGGCATCATCGATCCGAACACCGGCAAGCTCATCGGTTCTGACGACGCCTTCTTTGGCGACCTGAACAGCGAGCTTTCCGACAAGGGTTTCCTTGTCACCTCGTCCGAGGCGCTGATCACCTGGGCGCGCACCGGCTCGCTGATGTGGATGACCTTCGGTCTGGCGTGCTGCGCCGTCGAGATGATGCACATCTCGATGCCGCGCTATGACGCCGAGCGTTTCGGCATCGCACCGCGCGCCTCTCCGCGTCAGTCGGACGTGATGATCGTSGCKGGYACGCTGACCAACAAGATGGCACCGGCCCTGCGCAAGGTCTACGACCAGATGCCTGAGCCACGCTACGTCATTTCGATGGGCTCGTGCGCCAATGGCGGCGGCTACTATCACTATTCCTATTCGGTGGTGCGCGGCTGCGACCGCGTCGTGCCGGTCGACATCTACGTGCCAGGCTGTCCTCCGACCGCTGAAGCGCTGCTCTACGGCATCCTGATGCTGCAGAAGAAGATCCGCCGCACCGGCACGATTGAGCGGTGAGCCCAGATGAGTGAAGCCCTGAACGACCTCGCCGCATACATTGCGGAAAAGCTCGATGCGGACATCGAAGAAAGTGCCGTCGCCTATGGCGAGCTGACGCTGACGGTGAAGGCCGCCGACATCGTCGATGTGCTGACCTTTCTGCGCAGTGACGTGCAGTGCCAGTTCGTGTCGTTCATCGATGCGGCCGGTGTCGACTATCCGCAGCGCCGCAAGCGCTTCGACGTCGTCTATCACCTGCTGTCGCCGCACCAGAACCTGCGCATCCGCGTCAAGGTCAGCACGGACGAGGATACGCCGGTTCCGTCTGTGACGTCGGTTTATCCGGGCGCCGACTGGTTCGAGCGCGAAGCCTACGATATGTACGGCATCCTGTTCTCCGGCCATCCGGACCTGCGTCGCTTGCTGACGGACTATGGCTTCGAAGGTCACCCGCTGCGCAAGGACTTCCCGCTCACCGGCTTCGTCGAGGTTCGCTACGACGACGAGCAGAAGCGCGTCGTCTACGAGCCGGTCGAGCTCAAGCAGGAATTCCGCAATTTTGACTTTTTGTCTCCTTGGGAAGGCACCGACTACGTGCTGCCGGGCGACGAAAAAGCCAAGACGAATTGAGGCGCCGAAATGGCTGAAACCTCCGTCCGCAATTTCAACATCAACTTCGGCCCGCAGCAYCCGGCSGCGCAYGGCGTKCTGCGTCTGGTGCTCGAGCTGGATGGCGAAGTCGTCGATCGCGTTGATCCGCATATCGGCCTTTTGCATCGCGGCACCGAAAAGCTGATCGAGCAGAAGACCTATCTGCAGGCGATCCCCTATTTCGATCGGCTCGACTATGTCGCGCCGATGAACCAGGAACATGCGTTTTCGCTGGCTATCGAGCGCCTGCTCGGCATCGATGTGCCCAAGCGCGGCCAGATCATCCGCGTGCTTTATTCCGAGATCGGCCGCATCCTGTCGCACCTGCTCAACGTCACGACGCAGGCGATGGACGTTGGCGCGCTGACCCCGCCTCTGTGGGGCTTTGAAGAGCGCGAAAAGCTGATGGTGTTTTATGAGCGGGCCTGCGGCGCGCGCATGCACGCTGCCTATTTCCGTCCGGGCGGCGTCCACCAGGACCTGCCGCAAAAGCTGGTCGAAGACATCGGCAAGTGGATCGATCCGTTCCTGCAGACGGTGAAGAACCTCGACGATCTGCTCACGCCGAACCGCATTTTCAAGCAGCGCAACGTCGATATCGGCGTGGTTTCGCTCGACGACGCCTGGGCCTGGGGGTTTTCGGGTGTGATGGTGCGCGGTTCGGGCGCTGCCTGGGATCTGCGCAAGAGCCAGCCTTACGAGTGCTATTCCGAGATGGAATTCGACATTCCGATCGGCAAGAACGGCGACTGCTACGACCGCTACCTGATCCGCATGGAAGAGATGCGCCAGTCGGCGAAGATCATGCGCCAGTGCGTCGATCTGCTGCTCGGCAAGGAAAGCGTCGGTCCTGTTTCGAACATGGACGGCAAGGTGGTTCCGCCGAAGCGTCAGGCGATGAAGCGCTCGATGGAATCGCTGATCCATCACTTCAAGCTCTACACCGAAGGCTACCGCGTGCCGGCAGGCGAGGTTTATGCGGCTGTCGAAGCGCCCAAGGGCGARTTCGGCGTCTTYCTCGTCTCCGACGGCACCAACAAACCATAYCGCTGCAAGCTGCGCGCACCAGGTTTCGCCCATCTCCAGGCGATGGATTTCCTGTGCCGTGGCCACATGCTGGCGGATATCTCAGCCGTTCTCGGCTCCCTCGACATCGTGTTTGGTGAGGTCGACCGCTAAATGTCAGTCCGCCGTCTCGCAGAAGCCAGCGTCCAGCCAGCGTCATTCGCCTTCAACAAGGCGATGACCGCGCAGGCCAAGACCTGGATCAACAAGTACCCCAAGGGCCGCGAACAGTCGGCCGTCATCCCGTTGTTGATGCTCGCGCAAGAGCAGGACGGCTGGGTGACGAAGGCCGCCATCGAGCATGTCGCTGACATGCTGGCGATGCCCTATATCCGCGCGCTGGAAGTGGCGACGTTTTACACCCAGTTCCAGCTCAAGCCGGTGGGCACGCGCGCTCACATTCAAGTGTGCGGCACCACGCCCTGCATGCTGCGCGGCTCGGAAGAGCTGATGGATGTGTGCCGCTCCAAGATCCATCACGATCAGTTCCACACCAACGAGGCGGGAACGCTGTCGTGGGAAGAGGTCGAGTGCCTTGGCGCTTGCGTCAACGCGCCGATGGTCATGATCTTCAAGGACACCTACGAGGACCTGACGCCGGAACGGCTGGCCGAGATCATCGACCAGTTCGAGGTGGGCAAGGGCGAGCAGGTCAAGACGGGCCCGCAGACCGGCCGCGTGTTCTCCGCGCCGCTGACCGGGTTCACCTCGCTCACGGACGAGAAGGGTGTGCTCAAGACCACCCGCGACAAGGATGCCAAGGCTGCTTCCAAGGCCGCGAAGGCTGGCGGCGAGCCGGTGAAGGCCGAGGCGCCGAAGCCTGCCGCTGTTGCTGCCGTGCCGGCCAAGGCTGATGCCGCGCCGGTCAAGCCATCGCTGGAAGACAAGAACCGTCCGGCTGGCATCGCCAAGCCGGCTGCCGTCGACGACCTCAAGCTGATCTCGGGCGTCGGTCCGAAGATCGAGGGCACCTTGCACGAACTCGGCATCTTTACCTTCGCCCAGGTGGCGTCGTGGAAGAAGGCGGAGCGCGAGTGGGTCGACGGCTATCTGAGCTTTCATGGTCGCATCGAACGTGACGACTGGGTCAAGCAGGCCAAGGCGCTCGCCAAGGGCGGTGAGGCCGAATACATCCGCGTCTTCGGCAAGAAGCCGGTCTGAGGAGCAAGAACATGCTTGAAGACAAGGACCGCATTTTCACCAACATCTACGGCCGCTTCGACCAGTCGCTGGCTGGTGCGATGTCGCGTGGCGCCTGGGATGGCACTGCCGGCATCATCGAGAAGGGCCGCGAGTGGATCATCAACGAGATGAAGGCATCGGGGCTGCGCGGCCGTGGCGGCGCCGGCTTCCCGACCGGTCTCAAATGGTCGTTCATGCCCAAGCAGAACGCCGACGGCCGTCCGTCCTATCTCGTCATCAATGCCGATGAATCCGAGCCGGGCACCTGCAAGGACCGCGATATCCTGCGCCATGACCCGCATACGCTGGTCGAGGGCTGCCTGCTTGCCGGTTTCGCCATGGGTGCCGTTGCGGCCTACATCTATGTGCGTGGCGAGTTCATCCGTGAGCGCGAAGCATTGCAGCGCGCCATCGACGAGGCCTATGACGCCAAGCTGATCGGCAAGAACAACAAGAACGGCTACGATTTCGACATCTACGTTCATCACGGCGCCGGCGCCTATATCTGCGGCGAAGAAACCGCGCTGCTCGAAAGCCTCGAAGGCAAGAAGGGCCAGCCGCGCCTCAAGCCGCCGTTCCCGGCCAATGTCGGCCTCTACGGCTGCCCGACGACGGTCAACAACGTCGAGTCGATCGCTGTCGCGCCGACCATCCTGCGTCGTGGCGCGGCCTGGTTCTCCGGCATCGGCCGCCCGAACAATGTCGGCACCAAGCTGTTCATGCTGGTTGGCCATGTGAACACGCCCTGCACGGTCGAAGAGGCCATGGGCATCACGTTCCGCGAGCTGGTCGAAAAGCACGGCGGCGGTATCCGCGGCGGCTGGGATAACCTTTTGGCCGTCATTCCCGGCGGCGCGTCGTGCCCGTTGGTCAAGGCCGAGGACATCATCGACTGCCCGATGGATTTCGACGGTCTGCGTGAGCGTAAGTCTTCGTTCGGCACGGCTGCCGTGATCGTCATGGACAAGTCGACCGACATCGTGAAGGCGATCGCGCGCCTCAGCTACTTCTTCAAGCACGAGAGCTGCGGCCAGTGCACGCCGTGCCGCGAAGGCACCGGCTGGATGTGGCGCGTCATGGAGCGCCTGGTGCGTGGTGAAGCGCACAAGCGCGAGATCGACATGCTGCTCGACGTCACCAAGCAGGTGGAAGGCCATACGATCTGCGCGCTGGGCGATGCGGCCGCATGGCCGATCCAGGGCCTGATCCGCAACTTCCGTCCGGAGATCGAGCGGCGCATCGACGAGTTCTCGCGCAATTCCCATCGCGCCGAGCCCGTGCTGGTGGCGGCAGAGTAAGAATTAGTCAGAAAGTGCGGGCCAAAGGTCCGAAATAGGAAACGACGAGGCAGAGGCGAACGGCGAAGGCGACAAGGAGACACCAATGTCGACATTTCCCATTCCCGAAAGTGCAGTGCCTGAGATGGAACGTTTGGAGCAGATGAACAGGGACTTCGTGGCGATGCTGCCCAAGGAGTTTGCCGGTACGGCAAATCTGATGGTTCATCCCGCCGCTGGAATCGCTGCTGCTTCCGCTCTGAGTGTCGGCCTCGCCAGTCACGCCATGGGCGTCTGGATCGGGGCCGTGACTGGCGTGTCTGAGGCTGCGCAGCGGCTGTTTTCGCCTGACTTTGGTGATTTCAGCGGTGCGACTCAGGCCAAGCCGGTGGCAACGAAAAAGGCTGAGGCCAGCACGGCCTCGCTGATCGCCGAGGTGAAGACCTTGGCGCGCAAGCTGGAGAAGGTCGAGGCGACGCGAGCGGCTGAGCCGGTCGTTGCCGAGGTCGCGGTCGTGGCTGAAGCGCCGGTGGGGTTTCAGCCAGAGGATTTCAGGCAGCCGGCGTCTATCGAACGGCCGGAAGCGCCTGACGATTTGAAGGCGATCGCCGGCATCGGCCCGAAACTGGAGCAGGTACTGAACGGTTTGGGCATCTGGACCTACGGCCAGATCGCCGGCTGGACGGGACAAGAAGTGGGCTGGGCCGACGACTATCTCGGCTTCAAGGGTCGGATCGGTCGCGACGACTGGATCGGGCAGGCGATAACGCTGGCTGGCGGCAAGACCGCCGGGTGAATTGTGGATTTCGGGGCGCAGCGCAGGCCGCGCCCCTTGCAGGACGGAATGCGGATCATCCGCGGGATTTGAGGCGCTATGGCAAAGCTTAAGGTCGACGGGAAAGAGATTTCGGTACCCGACCACTATACGCTGCTGCAGGCTGCGGAAGAGGCTGGCGCGGAAGTGCCGCGTTTCTGCTTCCATGAGCGGCTGTCGATCGCCGGCAATTGCCGCATGTGCCTTGTCGAGGTGAAGGGCGGACCGCCCAAGCCGGCGGCATCCTGCGCCATGGGTGTGCGCGATCTGCGCCCCGGCCCGAACGGCGAAACGCCTGAGATTTTCACCAACACGCCGATGGTCAAGAAGGCCCGCGAAGGCGTGATGGAGTTCTTGCTCATCAATCACCCGCTCGACTGCCCGATCTGCGATCAGGGCGGCGAATGCGACCTGCAGGATCAGGCGATGGCCTTCGGCCTCGACGGTTCGCGCTACAATGAAAACAAGCGCGCGGTCGAAGACAAGAACATCGGCCCGCTGGTCAAGACGATCATGACGCGCTGCATCCATTGCACGCGCTGCGTCCGCTTCACCACCGAAGTGGCCGGCATTTCCGAACTTGGCCTGATCGGCCGCGGCGAAGACGCCGAGATCACCACCTATCTCGAACAGGCAATGACCTCCGAGCTGCAGGGCAATGTCATCGACCTGTGCCCGGTTGGTGCCTTGACCTCGAAACCATACGCCTTCCAGGCACGTCCGTGGGAGCTGACCAAGACCGAGTCCATCGACGTGATGGATGCTGTCGGTTCCGCCATCCGCGTCGATACGCGTGGCCGCGAAGTGATGCGCATCATGCCGCGCATCAACGAGCAGGTGAACGAGGAGTGGATCTCCGACAAGACCCGTTTCATCTGGGACGGGCTGCGCACCCAGCGCCTCGACCGGCCTTACGTTCGCAAGGACGGCAAGCTGGCAGTGGCGACTTGGCCAGACGCCTTCGCTGCGATCAAGGAAGCTGTCGCCAAGACCTCGGCTGATCGTATCGGCGCCATTGCCGGCGATCTCGCCACGGCAGAAGAGATGTATGCGCTCAAGCAGCTGATCTCGTTGCTTGGCTCGAACAACATCGACTGCCGCCAGGATGGTGCAGCGCTCGATCCCTCGCTCGGCCGTGCAAGCTACATCTTCAACCCGACCATCGAAGGCATCGAACAGGCCGACGCCATCCTCATCATCGGCGCCAATCCGCGCTTCGAGGCTTCGGTACTCAACGCCCGTATCCGCAAGCATTGGCGCGCCGCCAATGTGCCGGTCGCCGTCATCGGCGAGATCGGCGATACGCGCTATGATTACGAACAGCTGGGTTCGGGTCCGGATACGCTCAAGGATCTGGCCGAAGGCAATGGCAAGTTCTTCTCGGCTCTCAAGAAGGCGACCCATCCGCTGATCATCGTCGGCCAGGGCGCGATCGCCCGTGCCGATGGTGCTGCCGTGCTCGGTCAGGCTGCCAAGCTCGCGACGGCGGTCAATGCCAGCCGTACCGACTGGAACGGCTTTGCCGTGCTGCACACCGCAGCCGCCCGCGTTGGCGGTCTCGACGTCGGCTTCGTGCCGGGCGAGGGGGGCAAGAACGCTGCCGGCATGCTCGGCGAGACCGACGTGCTGTTCCTGCTGGGTGCCGACGAACTCGACCTCAGCAAGGCCGCGAACGCGTTCGTCGTTTACATAGGCACGCATGGCGACACCGGCGCGCACCGCGCCGACGTCATCCTGCCGGCTGCTGCCTATACCGAGAAGTCGGGCACCTATGTGAACACCGAAGGCCGTGTGCAGCAGACCAACCGCGCCGGCTTCGCGCCGGGCGAGGCCAAGGAAGACTGGGCCATCCTCAGGGCGCTGTCCGACGTGCTCGGCCACAAGCTGCCCTTCGACTCCCTGCCGCAGCTGCGCGCCAAGCTCTATGCGGAGCTCCCGCATCTCGCCCGTATCGACGAGATCGATTCAGGTAACAGTGACGACATCGCCAAGGTTGCCAAGCTCGGCGGCCGGCTGAACAAGGGCGCCTTCACCTCTGTCGTGAAGGACTTCTATCTCACCAATCCGATCGCACGTGCGTCGGCGGTGATGGCCGAGTGTTCGGCACTGGCCAAAAATGGCTTCAAGCAGGCGGCGGAGTAAAGGCTGTCATGGATACCTTTTTCTCCTTCTACGTCCTGCCGGCGCTGATCATCCTGCTGAAGTCGGTCGTTTTGATCGTCGTTCTGCTGATCTTCGTCGCCTACATCCTTTATGCCGATCGCAAGATCTGGGCGGCCGTACAGCTGCGCCGCGGCCCGAACGTCGTCGGGCCCTGGGGCCTGCTGCAGGCATTCGCCGATCTTTTGAAGTTCGTCTTCAAGGAACCGATTATTCCGTCCGGTTCCAACAAGGGCGTGTTCCTGCTCGCTCCTGTGGTTTCGGCGGTACTGGCGATCTCGGCATGGGCGGTGATACCGGTCAGCGAAGGCTGGGCGATCGCCAACATCAATGTCGGCATCCTCTATGTCTTCGCCATTTCCTCGCTCGAGGTCTATGGCGTGATCATGGGCGGCTGGGCCTCGAACTCGAAATATCCGTTCCTCGGCGCGCTGCGCTCGGCGGCGCAAATGGTGTCTTATGAAGTCTCGATCGGCTTCGTCATCGTCTGCGTGCTGCTCACCGCCGGCTCGCTCAACCTGACCGACATCGTCCTGTCGCAGGGCGATGGCATCGGTACGCGGCTCGGCCTGCCCAACACGTTCCTCGACTGGAACTGGCTCGCGCTTTTCCCGATGTTCGTGATCTTCTTCATCTCGGCACTGGCCGAGACGAACCGGCCGCCCTTCGACCTGGTCGAAGCCGAGTCGGAACTCGTCGCCGGTCACATGATCGAATATTCGTCGACGCCGTTCCTGCTGTTCTTCCTCGGCGAGTATGTCGCGATCGTTTTGATGTGCGCGCTGACGACGATCCTGTTCCTCGGCGGATGGCTGCCGCCCTTCGACTTCGCGCCCTTCACCTGGGTGCCTGGCGTGATCTGGTTCGTGCTCAAGGTCTGCATGGTGTTCTTCATGTTCGCCATGGTGAAGTCCTTCGTGCCGCGTTACCGCTATGATCAGTTGATGCGTCTGGGCTGGAAGGTGTTCCTGCCGATTTCGCTGGCGATGGTCGTCATTACCGCCGCCTTCCTCAAGCTTACGGGAATGGCATAATGTCCGCGCTAGCCCAAGCCGCCAAATCACTGCTTTTGCAGGACTTCGTCGGCGCCTTCTTCTTGTCCATGCGCCAGTTCTTTGCTCCCAAGGCGACGCTGAACTATCCGCATGAAAAGGGTCCGGTCAGCCCGCGCTTCCGTGGCGAGCATGCTTTGCGCCGTTATCCCAATGGCGAAGAGCGCTGCATTGCCTGCAAGCTGTGCGAAGCGATCTGCCCGGCGCAGGCCATCACCATCGAGGCCGGCCCGCGCCGCAATGACGGCACCCGCCGCACGGTGCGCTACGACATCGACATGGTGAAGTGCATCTATTGCGGCTTTTGCCAGGAAGCCTGCCCGGTCGACGCCATCGTCGAGGGGCCGAACTTCGAATTCGCGACGGAAACGCGCGAGGAGCTTTACTACGACAAGGACAAGCTGCTTGCGAATGGCGATCGGTGGGAGCGCGAGATCGCGCGCAACATCGCGATGGATTCGCCTTATCGCTGAGGCTTGAACAATGGACGGGCCAAGCCGGCTCGTCTAAGGAACGCGCGACCTGCACCGGAGGCGGAGCAAGGACGTGAACAGGGCAGGGCGCAGACGCGTACTGCCCGAAAGGAAAACCGGGGGAACCCATGCTCAACGGACTTGAAGCGGTATTTTTCTACCTCTTCGCCTTCATCGCGGTGGCGTCGGCCTTCATGGTCATTTCGGCGCGCAACCCGGTTCACTCGGTGCTCTACCTGATCCTGACGTTCTTCAACGCGGCGGGTCTGTTCCTTTTGACCGGCGCCGAGTTCCTGGCGATGATCCTGCTCGTCGTTTATGTCGGCGCGGTGGCGGTGCTGTTTTTGTTCGTCGTCATGATGCTCGACGTCGACTTCGCCGAATTCAAGTCGGGCGCTCTGCAGTATGCGCCGATCGGAGCATTCGTCGGCCTGATCCTGGCCGCCGAGCTGATCGTGGTGACTGGCGGCTATGCCTTCGTGCCGAAGCTCGGATCTGCAGTGGCTCAGCCAACGCCTGATATCGCCACACGCCACAACACGGCAGCGCTCGGCGACATCCTCTACACAAACTACATCTACTTCTTCCAGATCGCTGGCCTCGTGCTTTTGGTCGCCATGATCGGCGCAATCGTCTTGACGCTGCGCCATAAGCCAAATGTCAAGCGCCAGAACATCTCGGCCCAGGTCGCCCGCACGCCGGCTACCGCGATCGAGGTCAAGAAGGTCGAGACGGGCAAGGGAATCTGACCATGGTTGTGGGCATTGGGCACTATCTCACGCTGTCAGCGGTTATGTTCACGCTTGGCGTGTTTGGCATCTTCCTGAACCGCAAGAACGTCATCGTCATCCTGATGTCGGTCGAGCTGATCCTTCTCGCGGTCAATATCAATTTCGTGGCGTTTTCGGCCCAGCTCGGCGATCTCGTCGGCCAGGTGTTTGCGCTATTCGTGCTGACGGTCGCCGCCGCCGAAGCGGCAATCGGGCTTGCCATTCTGGTCGTATTCTTCCGCAACCGCGGCTCCATCGCGGTCGAAGACGTGAACATGATGAAGGGCTGACGGGACAAAAATGTATCAGCTAATCGTCTTCCTTCCGCTTCTCGGTTTCCTGATCGCCGGCCTGTTTGGTCGTTCGATCGGAGCGAAGGCATCCGAATACATCACTTCCGGTCTGCTGGTGGTGTCAGCCGTCCTGTCCTGGGTCGCCTTCATCAAGGTGGGCTTTGGCGATGTGCAAGCCTTCACCGTTCCGGTGCTGCGCTTCCTCGATGTTGGGCCTGTGCAGGCCGACTGGGCACTGCGCATTGACACGCTGACGGTGGTCATGCTGGTCGTGGTCAATACGGTGTCAGCGCTGGTTCACATCTACTCGATCGGCTACATGCATCACGATCCGCATCGGCCGCGCTTCTTCGCCTATCTGTCGCTGTTCACCTTCGCCATGCTGATGCTGGTGACGTCGGACAACCTCGTCCAGATGTTCTTCGGCTGGGAAGGGGTGGGCCTCGCGTCCTACTTGCTGATCGGTTTCTGGTACAAGAAGCCATCGGCCAATGCCGCCGCCATCAAGGCCTTCGTGGTCAACCGCGTCGGCGACTTCGGCTTCCTGCTTGGCATCTTCGGCCTGTTCGTATTGTTCGGTTCGGTCGAATTGAGCACGATCTTTGCAAGTGCTGCGACCTATCTGCCTGCTGAAGGCGCTGCCGAGCATGGTGAAACCGTGCTGACCTTCCTTGGCTTTGCGCTCGACAAGCACAGCGCGCTGACGGTCGTGTGCCTGCTGCTGTTCATGGGCGCCATGGGCAAGTCGGCCCAGGTGCCGCTGCACACCTGGCTGCCGGACGCCATGGAAGGCCCGACGCCCGTTTCGGCGCTGATCCATGCCGCAACGATGGTCACTGCCGGCGTGTTCATGCTGGCTCGCCTGTCGCCGGTGTTCGAGCTGTCGCACTCGGCCCTGACGGTCGTGACCTTCATCGGCGCCTTCACCGCCTTCTTTGCGGCAACCGTCGGCCTGGTCCAGAACGACATCAAGCGGGTCATCGCCTACTCGACCTGCTCGCAGCTCGGCTACATGTTCGTGGCACTCGGCATGGGCTTCTACTCGGCGGCGATCTTCCATCTGTTCACGCACGCTTTCTTCAAGGCGCTGCTGTTCCTGGGGTCGGGTTCGGTCATCCATGCCGTTTCCGATGAGCAGGACATGCGCAAGATGGGCGGCCTCAGGAAGCTGATCCCGACCACCTACTGGATGATGGTCATCGGCACGCTGGCGCTGACCGGCGTCGGTATCCCGGCGACGATTATCGGTACGGCCGGCTTCTTCTCCAAGGATGCCATCATCGAAGGCGCGTTCGTCGGACATAACGCGGTCGCCGGTTTTGCCTTCGCTATGCTCGTCATCGCCGCCTGCTTCACCAGCTTCTATTCGTGGCGTCTGATTTTCATGACCTTCCACGGCAAGCCTCGCGCGACCGCCGACGTCATGCACCATGTGCATGAATCGCCGCCGGTGATGCTGGTGCCGCTGTTCATCCTGGCCGTCGGCGCGCTGTTTGCGGGCGTCATGTTCCACGACTACTTCATTGGCGAAGCCTATGCGGAGTTCTGGAAGGGCGCGCTGTTCACGCTCGACACCAATCACATCCTGCACGATTTCCACAGCGTGCCGATGTGGGTGAAGCTCGCACCGTTCGCGGCAATGATCGGCGGTTTCGCCATGGCCTACCTTTTCTACATCCGCTCGCCGGAGATGCCGAAGGTATTGGCCGAGCGCCATCGCGGGCTCTACGCCTTCCTGCTCAACAAGTGGTACTTCGATGAGCTGAATGACTTCTTGTTCGTCCGCCCGGCCAAGTGGCTCGGCCGCTTCCTGTGGAAGACGGGCGATGGCAAGCTGATCGACGGCTTTGGCGCCGACGGTATCTCTGCCCGCGTCGTCGGCGTGACCAACCGTGTCGTCAAGCTGCAGACCGGTTACCTCTACCACTACGCTTTCGCCATGCTGATCGGCGTGGCGGCCCTCGTTACCTGGATGATGCTCGGGAGCTCCTTCTGATGTCTGGCGTTCCCATTCTGTCGCTAGTCACCTTCCTGCCGCTGGTCGGCGCGTTCCTGATCCTTCTGATCAGGGACGATGGTGACGCTGCGCGCCGCAATATCCGCAATGTCGCGTTGCTCACCACGGTGTTCACCTTCGCGGTGTCGCTGCTGATCTGGATCTATTTCGACAACACGGAAGCTGGCTTCCAGTTCGTCGAGAAGGCCGCCTGGCTCGACTCCGGCATCTCCTACCATCTGGGCGTGGACGGCATTTCGATGCTGTTCGTCATCCTGACGACCTTCCTGATGCCGCTTTGCATCCTGGCAAGCTGGGAGTCGGTGGAAAAGCGCGTCAAGGAATACATGATCGCGTTCCTGATTCTGGAAACGCTGATGATCGGCGTGTTCGTCGCCCTGGACATCGTGCTGTTCTACGTCTTCTTCGAAGCCGTGCTGATCCCGATGTTCATCATCATCGGCGTTTGGGGCGGCAAGCGCCGCGTCTATGCCAGCTTCAAGTTCTTCCTGTTCACGCTGCTCGGCTCGGTGCTGATGCTGCTCGCTGTCATGGCGATGTTCTGGCAGGCCGGCACGACTGACATCCCGACGCTTCTGGCGCACGATTTCCCGGCCAACATGCAGACTTGGCTGTGGCTCGCATTCTTCGCATCGTTTGCGGTGAAGATGCCGATGTGGCCGGTACACACCTGGTTGCCAGACGCACACGTCGAAGCGCCGACGGCAGGCTCGGTCATCCTGGCGGGCATCCTGCTGAAGATGGGTGGTTACGGCTTCCTGCGCTTCTCGCTGCCGATGTTCCCGCTGGCGTCCGAGTTCTTCGCGCCGATGGTCTTTGCGCTGTCGGTCATCGCCATCGTCTACACCTCGCTGGTGGCGCTGATGCAGGAGGACATGAAGAAGCTGATCGCCTATTCGTCGGTTGCCCATATGGGCTACGTAACCATGGGCATCTTCGCGATGAACGAGACGGGCGTGCAGGGCGCTATCTTCCAGATGCTCAGCCACGGTCTGATTTCGGGCGCGCTGTTTCTCTGCGTCGGTGTCGTTTACGACCGCATGCATACCCGTGAGATCTCGGCCTATGGCGGCCTGGTCAACAACATGCCGAAATACGCCGTCGCCTTCCTGATCTTCACCATGGCCAATGTCGGTCTTCCCGGCACCAGCGGTTTCATCGGTGAGTTCCTGACGCTGTTCGGCATCTTCCAGGTCAACACCTGGGTGGCGTTCATTGCTGCCACCGGCGTGATCCTGTCGGCTGCCTACGCACTGTGGCTCTACCGCCGCGTGGTGTTCGGCTCGCTGACCAAGGAAAGCCTGAAGGGTCTGTTTGATCTGTCCGGTCGTGAGAAGGTGGTGCTCTATCCGCTGATCATCCTGGTCATCTTCTACGGTGTCTATCCGACGCCGGTGTTCGACGTCACGACCGCCTCGGTCAAGGCGCTGATCAACAACGTAACCGTATCGATCGACGCCGCGCAGACCGCGGCGGCGAACTGACAGGGGTTTTGCGAACCATGACGCCCGAACTCCTTTCGAGCCTCTCGCTCTCCATGCCGGAGCTGATCATCGCCGTCGGCGCGCTGGCGCTTTTGATGGTGGGTGTGTTCTCCGGCGAGCGCGCCAACTCGACCGTGACCGGCCTTGCCGTCGCGCTGCTGATTGCAGCCGGCGCCTGGATGCTGGTGTTCGGCCATGACGGGGAGGGCTACGGCACAGCCTTCATTTCCGATCCGTTCGCCCGCTTCATGAAAGTTCTGACGCTGCTCGGTGCGGTGGTGACATTGATCATGTCGGTCGGTTTCGCCAAGGCCGAGAAATTCGACAAGTTCGAGTTTCCCGTGCTGGTCCTGCTGGCGACGCTCGGCATGCTGCTGATGATCTCGGCCAACGACATGCTGGCGCTCTATCTCGGACTCGAACTGCAGTCGCTTGCGCTCTACGTCATTGCCGCGATCAACCGCGACAATGTGCGTTCGACCGAAGCGGGTCTTAAGTATTTCGTCCTCGGCGCGCTGTCGTCTGGCATGCTGCTCTACGGTATCAGCCTTGTTTACGGC
>NZ_JBFUIP010000041.1:0-39413 GCF_056401815.1 Aminobacter sp. P4_D5
GGATCAGCTTGCCGTCTTTTTTCTTGCGCGCCTCGGCGATGAACTCAGCCGAGATCTTCGCCTTGTCGTGGCCGTAAGGCAGCAAATGCTCGGTCGGAATGCCGATCTTGGCACCGATCTCCTGGATCGGCTTCTTCTTCGCCCCACGCGCTATCTCGATGTCGGTCTTGAATTCGGCCRTGACGGCTCCTCCGGAATAATTACCTGGATGACGCCACGGCCACCCTGTCGCGGCCATACAAGCGCGACATCGCTGTTGCTTGCCGTCTCAAAACAGCCGCCCAATGCACGGATTGCGACAGGGCCCGCGGTCGGCGAGGCATGCGCGCCCAGACGGGCGCACGGCACCTTATCGGTCGAGCACCGCGCGGATCTCGACGATCTGCGAACGCGCCCGCAGCAGGTTGAAGCCCATCGTCGCCAGATGCGAAGGGAAAAGCGAGCTCGACTCGTTGCCGTTGGAGATGATCCAGGGCTGCATGTTGAGGGCGTCGCGCATCTGGGTCTGCATGGTGTCCCACAAAGTGGTCAGGTTGCGCTCGCGGATCACGGCCGAGAAGTCCTCGCGGGTCGCGCTCAGCATGCCGTAATAGGCATAGAGCTGGCCGTAAGCGAACCAGAAGCGGTCATCGGCGCGCGGATCGAACCAGCCGGCGTCGGAAGCCTCGATCTGGCTGCGCAGGATGTCGGAAGTCGAGCCCATGTCGCCGGCAATGCGGTCGAGGAACTGGAGCAGGTTGTCGGCGCGGGCGTCGAACGTCGCCTGGCACTTTTCGAGGCTGGCATTGAAGGCGTTCAGCTTCTGGATAGCCTCGCGGTAGACGCTGGGCGTCGGTCGCGTCGGGCCGCGCAGGCCGATGTACCAGGCGTCTTCGTCCCAGGCCAGCGCGGTACGCGCGTCCTGCAGGTTCTGATCGATGCGTGAGGTGCCGCGGGCGCGGCCCAGTGCATCGACAAGCTCGGTGGTGGTGCGGCGCAGCACCTGGTTGATGCCAAGCTGGAACGCGGCCTTATTGTCCATGAAGGGCGTATTGCGCCACGGCATGCCGAAGAAGCCCATCYTCGACGCCAGCATCGAGGAAATCCAGGCATTGCGGTTGACGTTGAAGTCGACCAGATCGGCTGAGACGGCAGCGATTTCGGAACGCTTGCAGACTTGTGGCGCGGGTGCCGCTGTGGTGCCTGTCGCAGCCGTCGGAGCGGCGATCGGTTCACCAGCCAGCGCGTTTGCCGCCTGGGCGGTTTTCGAACTCGCGACCACGCGGGCCGGGTAGTCGGGATCGAAGTCTTTCCAGACCTGCGTGACGTAGAAGAAATAGGCGTAGAGGCCGACGATGCTGGCAATGATCAGGCCGACAATGGCTCTCAGCACCCAGCTGCGCTGCAGATACCAGCGGCCGAGCCACATCAACGGCCACAAGATGATGCCGATGACGAAGCCAATGCCACGCCCGATCAACTGGAATATCCGGGTGAAGAAATTCACGATCGGATCAAGCATGGATGAATCCCCTCAGTCGGTCAGGCCATAGAGCTGTGCGCGGAACGCCGCCTTGTCATTCAGATATGAGTTTTTCAGCGTGTCCACAACATTGGATCGCCAGGTCTCGTTGAGCTCTTCGTAGTCTTTATAGAAACCTTGCTTGTTGAAGACGTAGCGCGACACAAAATCCGATGGCACGAATTCCGAGATCAGACGGTTGGTCAGCCAGGCATCGGGATGGTCTGTCTTGGCGCGTACCACCAGGAAACGATGCAACGGGGCGACGTCTTCGAGCCTCAGCTGGCCGAGTTGGGCGATCTCGCGCTTGGCGCTGTTGAGGAAGGGGAAAATGCCGTCGCGGTTGATCGCATCGGCATGTCCATGAATCCATGTCTGCAGCCAGACCTTGTCGACCTCACCGATGTTGCGATTGGGCTCGGCTTGCTGGATCAGCGCGCGCACCGCCATCTCGGCGCGGTGTTCGAGATAGCCGGAGCTTTCGACCCATGAGGCGCGCGGCAGGTCGAGCCGGCCGGTCGATGCGAGGAACTTGAACACCTTGTCGGCGTCCTTGATCGAGAGATAGCTCACCTGCCATGGCCGCGAGCGGCGGAAGCCGGGGGCCGCCGGATCGGAGATAACGGTCGTCACATCGGGGTCGACAAAGACGTAGACGCCGCCGAAATGGCTGGTCCAGAAGGCGTTGTGACGGAAGATCACCTGGTCCGGCACGAGCGCGTTCTCGCGGATGTCGCCGCAGACTTTCGCCAGCTCGACCATGCGCTGAAGCATGGCGTCATCGCGCCAGGCATCTGGCTCCTGCCTCAGTCTGTCGACCAGCTTGCCGAGTTCGGCTGCCTTGCCGAGCACGTCTTCGGCCGAGAGCACGCGGAATTCGACCTGGCTGATCGACAACAGGTCCTCGATGTCTTCGACCTTGGAGACCGAATCCTCGATCTCGCCGTAGATCACATCCTTGATCGTCAGCGCATCGATGGCGCGCTGGTTCTTGGTCATGAACTCGTAGAGCAGCTGCGAGGTGTTGGAAAACGCCGTGTGCACGACAGGCAGGTCGATCTGCGACGGCGTCAGGATGATGAAGCGGCGGTTGACCTCGTTGGGGTCGAGATACTGGTAATCGTCGAGTTCCTCGGCGATCTTGGGCGAAAAGCCGGTGCGGTCGATCTGGAAGCTCTTCAGCTTCGTCGGCTCCAACCCGAACGCCTTCAGCGCCTTGTTGTAACGGTCGACCAGGTGCGGCTCGTCGATCGGCAAAAGCCGGCCGTAGATCAGTTCGTTGTCGCGGAGGAGATCCATCTATGCCTTCTCCCCGTTCACGGGGAGAAGGTGCCCGAAGGGCGGATGAGGGGCAGCTAAAACGTTCACGAATTTCCACCTGCGTTGGACGTGGCGGGAAGGAATTTGATCTCGTGCGATGTCACCTTGTGATCCAGCCTTCCGTCAAGCGCAGCAACAATCGTTTCCAAAACAGGGCGTCGATCCCGCAAAACGTCTGCATGCCAGATCCGAAGTACCGACCAGCCATTTCGGTTCATAGTCTCGTCGCGAAAGCGATCGGTGATGCTGCCGGCATGCTGGCTCCCGTCCACTTCGACAACCAGATTGGCTTCGCGGCAGGCGAAATCAGCAAAGAACGGGCCGATCGGCAATTGCCGGACAAACTTATGGCCATTCAGTCGTCGCCCACGCAGTTCGTGCCATAGCATTTCCTCGGCGTCGTTCTCCGTCTTGCGAAGTTGTCTTGCCCTTGTGACCTTGTTTTCATTGCCGCCACGCATAGCGCTGCCCCTCATCCGCCCTTTGGGCACCTTCTCCCCGTAMACGGGGAGAAGGAAGGCCTTACGCATTCCACAACCCCTTCGCCTTCAGCTCTTCCATCTCCTTCGCCGCACGCTCCCTGAGCCTTGCATCTCGGAGCAGCTTTGACACCGCCGCGTCGTCCGACTTGTCGGCGTAGCGGAACTCAGAGTCGGCGTAGCGGTTGATCTCCTGCATGACCATGTCCATCGAGAACGGCCCGCGCAGCTCCTCGATCATCGCTTTTTTCTCTTCATAACCCTTGTGCATGAAGGCTTCGGGCTTTTCGAACCACTCGTCGGGCAGTTCGATGTCCATGGCGCGCATCTTGATCGCGTCGGTGACGTTCTTGATGGCGCGGCCGGTGAAGCGCGGCTCGGCCTCCTTGATCATGTGCAGGTAGGTGCCGACATCGGCCAGCGTCTTCGGCGCGCCATTGTCCTTCATGAAGCGCTCGAAGACCTTTTCCAGCCCGTCTTCCTGTGGCTTTGCATGCTCTTCATAGGCTTCGGTCACGGCGCGCTGGATTTCCTGCGCGGCGTAGAGCTGGTGCTCGCCGAGCGGTATCTTATGGTTCTTGCCGGCGAGCAGAACGAAGATGTCGATATAGTCGTCGCGGGTCTGCGGCCCGTCGACAAGCCAGCGCGCGCCGGCGCGTTGCCTGAGCGCGTCGTCGACGTTTTCGGGATAGTTGGAGAACATTCCGAATGAACAATTGCCGCGCACCACGGTGCCGGCACCGGCGAATGCGTCCATCAGAACGCCTGTTATTTCCTGCTGGCCGGCGGAGGCCCGGTCGTCGGAGCGCTTGGCTGCCACCTGGTCGATATCATCGATGGTGCCGAAGCCGATGGCGCGAGGGTTGAGCACGTTGTTGATGAACTGGCGGCAGTTCTGCCCCGATTTGCCCTGGTAGGAGGAGATCTGGTCGACGCCGAAATTCTCGTAGGCGAAGGGATAGCCTGCGACCTGGCAATAGTTGTTGACGAGGCCCGCGATCATCTGGATCAGCGTGGTCTTGCCGGTGCCGGGTGCGCCATCGCCGATGAAGGTGAACAGGAAGCCGCCAAGCTCGACGAAGGGGTTCATCTCGCGGTCGAAATCATAGGCCATCAGCATCTTGGCGAGCCTGACCGACTGGAACTTGGCGATGTGGTTGCCGACGACCTCTTCCGGCTTCTTGAAGGTCATCACCAGCGGCTTCGACTTCTTGCCGGGCGCCACGTCGAAGCCGTCGAGGGTGAAGTCGTCGGCGTCGATGCGGATATGGGCGTTTTCGAAGGCACCGAGCCCGTCGAAGCGGCTCTTGCGCTGGAGCAGTCCCCCGATCGCGACACGGGCGAAGGCGCGGCCGCGGGTCAAAAGGTCGGCGTCGTCCTTGGCGCCCGAAAGCGACCGGTCGAGACCCGAGACGATCGACTTCACCGCGTCCTGCGGCGTGTCGAACAGGAAGTCGGGTTCGGTGACGTCGTTGGGTGCTTCGCCGTCGCTGTCGATCAGCTGGGCGAGATAGGAGGAAAGCGTGAAGGCCGCGACATAGGCCGACGCCGACAGCAGCTTCTTGAAGTGGCTGGCCTCGTCGCCTTCGAGCGGGGCGCGCGCGTTCTTCGCCTGCAGCGCTTCGAGATCGGTCGAGCGCGAAAAGATGTCGGAAACGGCAAGCGCCACAGCGATGCCACGGCGGGCGCGGAACAGCAGCGTGTGCTGAGGGATCGACATCAGCTGGTCGTCGGGGCGAATCGCGCCGACGGTCTTTTGCAGCTCGACCTCGCGCGTCTTGCGGATCGAGCCTGTCGACACGGTGGAAACGAAGCGGCGGTTGGTGCCGGCAAGGGCCGTGCCCGACTGGCCGGAGGAATCCTCCAGCACGACGATGCGGGTGATGAAGCTCTGCGCGGTCGCGCGGTGCTTTTCGATGTCGGCTTCGGAAATCGTCGTCAGGCCGGTGTCCATTGAACCCTCGTTTTTTCGGGGGAGAGCTGGCGCTGCCCCTCATCCCCTGCCGGACCTTCTCCCCGCAAGGACGGGGCGAAGGAGGCTGGCCGCAACGACGACGCCTCCCTCTTCCCGTTCACGGGGAGAGGGTAAGGGTGAGGGGCTGAGCCAACCTCAAAAAGTGATGCGCTACACATCGCTGATCACCTGTCCCTTGGACAGGATATGGACCTTGTAGCCCGCGAAAATCTTGTCGGCTTCGCCCGCCGCGTAGAGCGCCTGGTAGGCCTCATGCGGGATCAGCGCGTGTTTTTCGTAGCTCGACACGCCCTGGCGCGCGGCTTCGAGATCGTCGGTGTTGATGAAAAATTCCTCGCTCGCCGGTTCGCTCGACCACAGGCCCTGGCGTCCCGGCTTTTCGGCCTTCGAATAGACCTCCTGGATGGTCCAGGTCAAAAGCCAGGCGTTGTCCGCCTTGCGCACCTTGGACAGCACCTCGCTGACGGTCGAATTGTGCTCGGTGATGCCGGCCGAATAGAACGGCCCGAGCACCATGCGCCGGAGCTGCTTAGGGTGCAGTTCGGGAAAATCCTTGTCGAGATTGGTCGCAACGGTCAGCGGGGAGAGCGAATAGGCCGAGTTCTTTTCGGTGAAATCGTCGAAGCGATGCGCGAGGTCGGGATTGAGCAACCCTTCGACAGGAAGCGGAATGTCGATCTTTTCGTTGAGTTTTCCGGTTTGGGCGTCGACAAGCTGGTCGACCATCGCCTGGGAGGAATCCTCCACCGTCGCCATGTAGATCAGTGGCAGGTTGGCGCTGCCGTCGAAGCTGCCCCAGTGAACGAGGTAATAAGGCCGCATCGACTTCGGGTTGACCGACACCTTGGCTGTCTGCGCCAGGATGAAGGGACTGAAGGTCACGCCATCCTTGACGTCTTCGAGGTAGAGCCGCTCGGCCATCGAGCGCTGCAGGGCCTCGGGGAATTCCTTGTGGCGCAGGATGAAGTCGGCCATCTCCTCGCGCAACTCGCCTGGAGGCGGAATGCTTGCGAGGCGCTGGGCGGCGGTGCGGCGGTCGTTTTCGAGCTCCAGCACGTTCTGGAACACCGGAAAGCCGCTTTCGGCGCGGGAAATCTTGAAGGTCTCCATGAAACCGAGCCGGTTGCGCCAGCAGGCGAAGGACCGTTCCAGCCGCGCAATGTATTCGGCCGCGACCTTGGCAACGATGCCGTGCCGGTAAAGCGGCGAGCGGTCGTCGCGCATGAAGATTTCGAGCCCGCTCAGCGCCGCCGCAATCGCGTCGAAATAGCGGACGGCTGGGTCGTCGGTGGGGGTCATGCTGCCGTGCCTGCTGTGCTTGCGTTCCGTCCCACCCCCCTCTGTCCTGCCGGACATCTCCCCCGCAAGGGGGGAGAT
This sequence comes from Aminobacter sp. P4_D5, assembly GCF_056401815.1. Classification (NCBI taxonomy): domain Bacteria; kingdom Pseudomonadati; phylum Pseudomonadota; class Alphaproteobacteria; order Hyphomicrobiales; family Phyllobacteriaceae; genus Aminobacter; species Aminobacter sp. P4_D5. Next base: position 6,653 of record NZ_JBFUIP010000041.1, read on the forward strand.
TGGCCTTCAGTACGGCCCCGGCCAATCCTGGACGTTCGAGAATGGGCGAGGCGGAGGTTGCTGCTGATCTCCTCCCTTGCGGGGGAGATGTCCGGCAGGACAGAGGGGGGTGTCATAGAGCGCGAAGCTTTGTCTATGTTGCCGCCTCAGCTCTGCACATAATCCGAAGCGTTGTGCTTCTTCAGCACGTCGTCGAAGCGGCGGGCGAAGGCGTCGTCGGCGAGTTTCTTGCGGCGCTGGATGTCGGCGGTCGCAACCATGTTTTTCTCGTGCAGTTGGAGCAGGTCGCCAATGTGCTTCTGGGCTGCGGCGCCAATGCCGGCCATGGTTTCTTCGGCGGTGTTGTCGACCTTCGAGCCCAGCGTGTTGATCTTGTGGGCAACGTCCTGCTGCGCCGCCGTCTTCAGCGAATCCTCGAGCGCCTTGTAGAGCACGATGCGCTGCTCGGTATCGATGGTCAGCTTGTTGATCAGCGTGTTTTGCGCCGCGATCTGGTTGTTCAGCGAATCGACGAAGGTCTGGAACATCGAGGTGTAGCGTTCGAGCGTCTGGCTCTCGGCCAGAAGCTCCTGCTCCTTGGCCTGCTTCTCATTATATTCGGTGGCGAGCTTGGAGCGCTCCGATTCAAGATTCGTACGCTCCTTCTGGCTGGTCGAAGCGGCGATCTTGTTTTCGATGTCGAGCAGAAGCGGGTTCAGCTCCTCGATCCGCTTTTGCGTTGCTTCGAGATTGTTCATCGTCGTCTTGCGGCGCTCAATGACCTGGGAAAGGCTGGTCTCCGAAGTCTTGTAGCGCTCGTCGAGCACCTGCTTCTGTGCCTTGAGGATGCCGACGATGGTGTCGGACTTGACCAGAAGCTCCTGCAGGTTGCCGGCCAGCGACATGTTGCGCACGCGGTCGGTGCGCATGCGCTGCTTGCTGGCGGCCGAGAATATGCCGATGAAGGTTTCCCATCCGGTGAAGCTCTTCATGCTCTCGAATTCGGAGCCGAACACATTGGTTGCGTCCTCAAGCCCGATGATCAGGTCGGCGATGTTGCCTTCCATCACCTGCTGCTGCTTGAGCACGTCCTGGATGCGCGCATTTTCGATGTCGAAGTCGGCCGCACCGATCTTGGCGTCTGTCGTGGCGATCTTGTCGAGCACGGTTCCCGATTGCTCGATCTTGGAGCGCATGTCCTGCACGACCTGCTGGGTCTTGGCGATTTCGGCATCGAAATTCTGTAGCGTAGCCATACGTTCCTCCGGTGTCGAATGCGCTGTAGTGGGGGCGAATATATGTGCCGCATCTTTCGATTGAAAGACGCAAGCGCCCCGCAAAAAGCATTTAAGACGAAGCTACTTAGCCCCGCGACACAAATCCGATGAAGTCGTCGGGCTGGGCGCGGCCCATCTCTTCTTCCCAATGGCGCCGGCACAGCGAGACGTAGACGTCCTTGCCGATCGCCACCTGTTCGCCCTGGCGGGCGACCTTGCCGTCTTCGCCGAGCCGCACCACCATCGTTGCCTTGCGGCCGCAGCGGCAGATGCTGCGCACTTCGCGCAGCTCGTCGGCGATGGCCAAAAGCGCGCGCGAACCGGTAAACAGATTGCCCTGAAAATCGGTGCGCAACCCGTAGCACATCACCGGGATGTTCAGACGGTCGGTGACCCGCGCCAACTGCCAGACCTGTTCTTCTTCCAGGAACTGCGCCTCGTCGATGAAGACGCAGTGAACGGTCGTATGCTCATGGTGTTCGGCGATGCGGGCGAAGAGATCGTCGCCGCCACGGAACATCTCGGCCTCGGCTTCAAGTCCGATGCGGGATGAGATGTAACCCTTGTCGCCCTTGCGATAATGACCGGCGATGAACAGCATCGTGGTCATGCCGCGCTCGCGGTAGTTGTAGGATGCCTGCAAAAGCATCGTCGTCTTGCCGGCGTTCATCGTGGCGTAGTGGAAATAGAGCTTGGCCATGTCGCTCTTCTATTCCGAAGCTGCCGGCGCTGGGGAGGTGCCTGCGTCGCCATCCACCGCAAAAAACTGGTGCGATGTCGCTGATGGATCAGCCTGCGGCGTCTGTCGTTGGGTCATGTCACTTGAATCCAAAGGAAAATGGTGTTTGGCTCGCGACAAAGACGAACAACAACACTAACGCGTTGCCATCAAATACCGAATGGGAGAAATCTATATGTCGCGCATGAAATCACTCGCCGTCGCCATCGGCGCGTCGACGTTCCTTTCGACCGGCGCTGCCTTCGCTGCCGATGCGGAAAGCTGCAAGGTGGTACGGCTCTCCGACGTCGGCTGGACCGACATCCAGGCAACCACCGGCGTCGCTTCGGTGCTGCTCACGGCACTCGGCTACGAGCCGCAAGTCATCCAGCTGTCGGTTCCAGTCACCTATGCCTCGCTGAAGAACAAGGATCTTGACGTCTTCCTCGGCAACTGGATGCCGTCGATGACCAACGACATCAAGGACTACACCGCCGACGGCTCGGTCGAGACCATCGGCGAAAATCTCTCCGGCGCCGGCTACGGCATCGTCGTGCCGACCTATGTCGCGGAAGCCGGCGTCAAGACGCTGACGGATCTCGGCAAGTTCAAGGAAAAGTTCGACGGCAAGATCTACGGCATCGAAGCCGGCAATGACGGCAACCGGATCATCCTTGATATGATCAAGAACCCGGCCGACAATCTCGAAGGTTTCGAACTGGTCGAATCGTCCGAGGCCGGCATGCTGACCCAGGCCGAGCAAGCGATGAAGTCCAATGAATGGATCGCCTTCCTTGGCTGGACGCCGCATCCTGTGATGGGCGATATGAAGATCACCTATCTCGACGGCATGGGCGACTCGGGCTTTGGTGCCGCTACCGTCAGCACCAATGTGCGCAAGGGCTACGTCGCCGAATGTCCGAACGTCGGCAAGTTCCTCGGCAACCTCAAGTTCAACCTGGCGATGGAAGGCACCATGATGGACGCCATCCTCAAGGGTGGTAACGCCAACGACGTCGCAACGACATGGCTCAAGGCCAATGCCGATGCGGTGACACCCTGGCTCGCCGGCGTGACTACTTTCGACGGCGGCGATGCCGCCGCTGCCGTGAAGGCGGCTCTCGGCAGCTAAAAGCAAACGGTCGGCGTCGCGTAGCCCCTCATCCGACCCTGAGTCTATCGAAGGGCCGGCACCTTCTCCCCGTTAAGGACGGGGAGAAGGGGGCTGTCGCGACGCTGACGACTCCCGTTCCTACGGGGAGAGGGTAAGGGTGAGGGGCGGCGCAATCGCCTTTCCAGACAGCGCGAGGGGGCGACATGGATCCGATTTCGAAATTTCTTGCAGCCTACAAGATCCCCATCGGCGCCTGGGGCAAGGCGTTCTTCACTTTTCTGACCGACAATTTCAACACCGTCTTCCGCGGCTTCTCCAACGGCCTCAACTTCCTGCTCAACGGGCTGGTCGATGGGCTGTTGTTCCTGCCGCCAGTTGTAGCGGTCGCGCTGATCGCGCTGCTTGCCTGGTATCTGCAGCGCTCGCGGGCGCTGGCAATCGGGGTGGCACTTGGCCTGCTGTTCATCATCAACCAGGGTCTGTGGAAGCAGACTGTCGAAACGCTTGTGCTGGTCGTCGCCGCCGCCACCGCCTCGATGCTGATCGGCGTGCCGCTTGGTATCTGGGCCGCCCACAAGCCCAAGGTCTATCGCTTCATGCTGCCGGTGCTCGACCTGATGCAGACGCTGCCGACCTTCGTCTATCTGATCCCGGTGCTCACCTTGTTCGGCCTCGGCAACGCGCCTGGCCTCATCGTCACCATCATCTTCGTCATCCCTACCGCCGTGCGCCTGACCCATCTCGGCGTCGTGTCGGTGCCGACAGCGATCATCGAGGCCGGCCAGGCCTTCGGCGCCACCAAGCGCCAGCTGTTGTGGAAGGTCGAACTGCCGGCGGCGCTGCCCACCATCATGGCGGGGCTTACCCAGTGCATCATGCTGTCGCTGTCGATGGTGGTCTTCGCCGCGCTGATCGGCGCCGGTGGCCTCGGTACCGAAATCAACCGGGCGCTCGGCTCGCGCAAGATCGATCTCGGACTTGAAGCGGGCCTTGCGATCGTTGTGCTGGCTATCGTTCTCGACCGCATGACGCGCATTGGCGTGGGAGGCAAGAAATGAACGTCGCCGTCGATTTCAAGAATGTCGACATCGTTTTCGGCACCGACACCAAGGGCTCGCTCAGCCTGATCGACAGTGGCGCGACCCGCGCCGAGATCCTTGAAAAGACCGGCAATGTGCTGGGCTGCGCGGGCGCCAATCTCACCGTCAACGAGGGCGAGATTTCGGTGCTGATGGGCCTGTCGGGCTCGGGCAAGTCGACGCTGCTGCGCGCAGTCAACCGCCTCAACATCGTTTCGCGTGGTCAGGTCATGGTCAAGGACGGCGACAAGATGGTCGACGTCGTTTCCTGCGACGAGGCGACGTTGCGCCGCCTGCGCCAGCATCAGGTCGCCATGGTGTTCCAGCAGTTCGGTCTGCTGCCATGGCGCACTGTCGAGGAAAATGTCGGCCTCGGCCTCGAACTCGCCGGCATGCCGGAGGCCGAGCGCAAGCAAAAAGTCGGCAAGCAGCTCGAACTCGTCAATCTGACGCCATGGGCCAAGAAATACGCCCACGAACTGTCCGGCGGCATGCAGCAGCGCGTCGGCCTGGCGCGCGCCTTTGCCACCGAAGCGCCGATCCTGTTGATGGACGAGCCGTTCTCGGCGCTCGATCCGCTGATCCGGACGAAGCTCCAGGACGAGCTTCTGCAACTGCAGAAGACGCTGAAGAAGACCATCATCTTCGTCAGCCACGATCTTGAGGAAGCACTCAAGATCGGCAACACCATCACCATCATGGAGGGCGGGCGCATCGTCCAGTCCGGGCCGCCCGAAGATATCGTCTTGCGCCCTGCCAACGACTATGTCCGCGACTTCATCGCCAATGTGAACCCGCTGTCGGTGCTGACGGCATGGAACGTCATGCGCGACCGCCGCGATCTTGAGGACGCCGGCGAGGGCTGGGTCTGGCTCGACCGGCGCAAGACGACGCGTTTCAAGATCGACAAGCAGGGTCTGGTGGCGGCCGCCGAGCGCAACGGCCAGCCGGCCGTCTGGGTCTCCGTCGATGACATCGAGAAGTCGCCCGACGAGGCCTCGCATGTCTTCTGGGCCAAGCCGGGCACATCGCTCAAGCTGGTGATGCTTGCCATGCACCGTTCGCAGACTTCGCCGGTGGCGCTGTTTGACGACCAGTCGCGCTTCGTCGGCGCCATCGGCATCCGCGACGTGCTTTCGGCGGTGCTGAGGCGGTGAGAGCCTTCTTCTCCCCGTTCACGGGGAGAAGAAGCCGGCAGGCAGATGAGGGGCAGCACTAGCCTCTCAGAATTTGGAGCTGCCCCTCATCTGGCCCTTCGGGCCACCTTCTCCCCGTAAACAGGGAGAAGGAATCCCAGCCTCACTCCCCATCGCCCAACAACTCGTTCAGCTTGGCTCCGTAGGGCTGAACCACATCGACATATTGCAGGCCTTCGGCGCGAAGCTTGCGGGTTTCGGCAATCTTGGTCTTAACGAAACTGCGCATTTCGGCCTTCTGCTCGTCATTCAGGTCGCTGGCATCCAGTTTCTCCGTCAGGCCCGAAAACGCTGCTTCGAGCCGGTCGTTCGGGATCGTTGCGAGATAGCCCCGGAAGGTGGCGTCGAGCGCGTGTTTCCAGCTTTCGCGGGTGAAACCGGCCTTGGCGATGTGTCCGTTCATGTCGGCGTCGTCATCGAACCACTGGTCGGCTTCTTCTTCGTCATAAGCGAGGCGGCCGAGATCAGGTTCCAGTTCGCCCAATAGCTGTACCACCTTGCCGACCTCATCCATCGTCAATGCCCGAGCCGGCAGAACGAAGGTGCCCAGTGCCAGGCTTGCCGCCAACAGGCCGCCGAGCGTGCGTTTGAGAGAAAAGCTCATCCCACGCACTCCGCTTCAAGCGCCTTGTCGGTATCGTTCTGAGCCTTGGCCTGCATCAGTGAACCTCCCACCGATGCGGCCTGGGCCACCACCGCGCCGCCACGCCCGGCAAAGCCGCCGAATCCGCCGACCATAGACAAGGCGCCGCCAAGCATCGCCGCGTTGGTCTCAGCGTTCGCTGCCTTCTGCATGGCTTCGTTGCAGCGCTGCGCCGCTGTGATTTTCCCGGTTTTGCCCTTCGGTGCGGCCTGGGCCGCTGCTTTGGGCGCTCCGGCTGCTTTCACCGTGCTGGTGGTCGTTGTGGTCTGGCTGCAGGCGGCAAGCGCGCCGCACAGGATCAATGCAATCGCTCTATTCATGATTCTCTCGATTTCGCTGGAGTTGGCGCGAACTCCGTGGATACGGCCCATGCGCGGACCGCCGACTCTGCCCAGTCGACGGTCCGCCGATGGCCGGCCACACATGCGTTCGAAGAGCGCCCCCGCCCGTCGGATGCATTGGTCCGCCACGGCATCGCTCTACGACGGCCAAAGGGCGAGCGTCTTGGCGCAGGGCGAACAGATATGGTCTGGCGCGAACTGATGGAAGATAGAGCCGCGACTACTGGCGGCGGCGGAGGGCTGCGGCCTTGATCTCGCTCGGGGTCGCCGCGAAGCGCTGGCGAAAGGCCCGATTGAAATAGGACAGGTCGCTGAAGCCGGTGTCGAAGGCGATCGCCGACACCGTGGCCGTTCCCGCCGCCTCGAGCGTGCGGCGCGCCAGATCGAGCCGCGCGTCGCGCAGGAACTCGGAAAAGGTCAGGCCCTCTTGTTCGAACAGCCGCTGGATATAGCGCGGGGTCACGCCCTGGCGCCGTGCAATGACTGAGACGCTCAGTTCCGGGTCGGTCAGGTAGCGGAGGATTTCGGCCTTGACCAGTTCCAGCCGCGCCGCGCTTATGCTGGCGCGCACGGGTTCTGCGGCCTCGTTGGTCGCACCTTGAATGACCAAGGCTGCGAGATCGTAGAGGTGCTTGCCAGCCAGCCTGCACGCCGCTTCGCCGGAGGGGGCGGACGCACGCAACAGATCGGCATAGCCGCTGAGCAAGGGCGCGCTCGCTGAAGCCATGGGGATGTGATGAAACGCCTTGGTCCGGACGCGTGGGGCAAGGGCGGCGAGCCGCGCTTCGTTGAGCGAGACGACCTTGAGCAGGGTTGCGGGCAGGGCGAAGGCCATGGGCGTGCCTTCATTGACGAGGGTGATGTCGCCTGCCTTGATGAGAAGGGGAGGCTTACCCGCGATCGCCACCTCGTAGTCGGAGGTGTGGATGGTCATGAGATAGTCCTGCCGGCCGTCGGCCATCAGGTCCTTGGGGCGTTCGCCGAGAACGGCTGAATAACACGCCGTGCCGACTGTCGTGCCGGCGTCGAGGAAATAGGCGGCGAGGTCGAAAGCGAAGGTTTCGCTGTCGAGGGGCCTGAAGCGCAGCCCGGCAACATGCCGCGCCACGAAATCATGCAGGAAGGCCAGCCGCTCGCGTGCCGGTACGTCGTTCGTCGAAAGACGTTGCATGCAAAAAATCCATTCCCAAGGCCGCCCCGCCTGCGACCTATGCGTGAATTTCATGTTCATGCACTGTATGCGGGTGGTGGCCCTTATCAGCGGAAATGGCGTTGGGGTCAATGGTCTCCGCGAGCAGGCACGTCACTCCGTGCTCGCGGGGAGCGCGCGCGGATTACATCAAGCAGTGATCGCGCTTGCAATCTTGTCCTTCAAGGCGAGCCGGCGCTTGCGCAATGTAACCTCGTGCTCCTCACTGACCGGTTCGAGGTTGGTTTCGGCCTTGTGGATCTGGTCGTTCACTTCGTCATATTCCTGGAGAACACGAGCGAAATTTGCATCCTGCGCCTTCAACGCGTGGATCGCTTCGAGCTTGCCGGGGAATTCTTCACCCAGCGTGTGAGGCGTGTTCGACATCGTTTGCTCCTTGTGTTGTCTTCAAGCAAACTACCCCGCCCAAGCAGTGCGGGGTTTGATCCTGGTCAAACCGCTGTCGTTTGTGCCGGTGGCGCTTGCGGCTAAACCGGATCCTTGTCGTAGATCGCTATGCCAGGCGGAAGCTGTACCCAGGAATGCCGTCGGCAGTCGTAAACCGAATCTTGAGGTGGCGGAAAGCTCGGATCGGCGAATGCGCCGACAGCGACAGCCACAAAGGACGCTTCCGCGCCTTCCTCGGTGTGGAAGACAGTCGATCCGCAAACAGGGCAGAAGCGGAACCTGAATTTCGAACCCTGGTCACCGACGCGCACATATTCGGTCGCGGCGCCAAAAACCTTGTAGGGCGGGGCAAAACCGGCCAGCGCCGCAAATACGCTTCCCGTCCTGCGCTGGCAGGCAAGGCAGTGGCACACGCCGATGCCAAGAGGTTCTCCCTGAACGTCGATGCGCAACTGGCCACAGCAACAAGAAGCTGTTCGATCAGGCATTTGCGTCTCCGCATCCAAGGGCGGGTGGCACCGGCGCCTGCCGGCGACCGCCGCTTTCGGCTACATGTCTAGAAACATGTCGAACCCGCCAAAGATCATGCGCTTGCCGTCGAACGGCCACTGCGCTGGATCGCTCTTCATGCGCGGGTCGGCCATCACTTTCTTCACGATGGCATCGCGCTCGTCGCGCGAGCGATAGACGACCCACGCAAAGATCACGATCTCGTCTTCTTTGGCCTGCACCGCGCGCGGGAAGGAGGTGACTTCGCCTTGAGGCACGTCGTCGCCCATGCACTCGACATAGGCCAAGGCGCCATGTTCTTTCCAGACCTCGCCTGCCGTCCGCGCCATCTCCTTGTAGGGGGCGATATTCTTTTTCGGCACAGCGAGCACAAATCCATCGACATATGACATGGTGGTCTCCTCTCATTGCCACTGTTCTCAGGACGATTGGCCAAGCCTAAGTCCGACAGTCCTTCGCAAAAGATTGTTTGTTACCCAGCAGCCATCCTGCACCACAACGGGCGACTGGCGCTATGGTTTCGAACGAACCCGACACCGTTGCCTGGCTGCTGTGTCGGCCCCATATGGTAGCAGGTGTTTTGATCGGTTGGCCGCGATGCCCGAAACCATCACCGTCCCACGTACCAAGCTGCGCCCCAAGACCGAGCGGCCGAAGCTGCACAAGGTCATCCTCATCAACGATGACTATACGCCGCGCGACTTCGTCGTCACTGTGCTCAAGGGTGAGTTCCATATGTCGGAGGATCAGGCGCACCGGGTGATGATCACCGCCCATCGGCGTGGGGTGTGCGTGGTCGCGGTGTTTACCAAGGATGTTGCCGAGACCAAGGCGACGCGCGCGAGCGAAGCTGGCCGCGCCAAGGGCTATCCGCTGCAATTCACGACCGAGCCTGAGGAGTGAGGAGCGGTCCGCGTAGCGGACGAAAGCCGCAAGATTGGCTTTTCGAGAGACGAACGCCCGGAGCCATAGCGGAGGTCAGGGCGCCCGCGGGCAGGCTGCTGGCGATCCTCTACGGCGACGCCGGCTCCGTGCCCGAAGCCGGGCCGGCATAGAGCTCACGGCCGGCCCTGTCGCAAACGCGGACATGGTCCGGGGTCTGCGGCATGGCAAGCGTGTGGAAAAGCGAGCCGGCGGCCTCGAGGGCCGCCTTGAGGTCCGGCGCTTCGAGCGAAATCCGGTCGAGGGTGGCGTGTGCGCCGTCTTCTTCGCGCAGACGATAGAATTCGATGACGAAGTTCACATCCGCCTCCAGCCACCCGTGGGTGAGATTAGCCCTTCGGCTTGCCCTTGGAAGCGGTCTCGGCCTGCTTGACCTGCGAGCCGAAGGCGGCTGTCGCCTTGACCTCGACCTTTTCCTTCTTGGGTTTTCTGGTTTCGCGGTTGCTGCGTTGCTGGCCCTTGGCCATGGTCGTATCCTTCCTTCTAGCGAAACGTCGGGCCTATTCGGCCGCCGTTTCAACTCCCTCGAGATTGTCTTCCGTGGTGACCCGTTCGTGGTTCTCGCGGTCACTGCGGATGCGGTATTGCGGCGAACCGTCCTTGGCCGGCAGCGTCGCCTTGACGTGGAAGGTCTCCGCGTCCTTCACTGCCATGCCGATCCGGCTCCTGATCCGCACCATCTGGCCGACCGCGAAGCGATGCGAGGGCTTTTCCACGCGTGGGGCCGAAGCGGCTCCTTTTGTGAACCTGATCATGCGGGCAGTTCCTTGTCCTGCCGCAGCGCGGCTTCGAGTTCGGCGTGGTCGATAGCTAGAACCTGGCTGGTCAGCAGGTTGGAAGACCGGGCGGGCAGGTGGATGTAGGTGGCGACGCGCCGATAGGCGATCCACGATATGCCGTCGATCATTTCTTCATCATGGTCGATGTCGTAGTCGCCCGCCGGCTGGATTTCTTCCAAGCCGCCCAAGACAAACGGCTTGTCGAAATGGACCGTCGAGTGTTTGGTGCGCCCGGTCATGGCAAGAGCTCCGCATATGGACGAAAAGCGGAGCAATGCCCCGCTTTTCCCACTTCAATCATGCTCGAGAATGACCAGGTAGACGCTGCCAGTACATCCGTGGTCAGCRTCCTCCAGGTCAAGTCAATCAGAGCAGCTGAAGGTTCGTTGCCGACTCGCGGCCCTTGTTGTCGCGCTCGAGCTCAAAATTCAGCTTCTGGCCTTCGGCTAGGCCGGAGAAGCCAGCACGCTCAAGCGCTGTGACATGGACGAAAACGTCCTTGCCGCCGCCGGCCTGTTCGATGAAGCCGAAGCCCTTCTGGCCGTTGTAGAACTTTACGGTGCCAGTGTTCATGTGAGTGTCTTTCGAAAGAGAAAAGTCGTAGCGCCGCAAGTAAAGCCGCGCATTCATAGATCGACGATTTGGAGTGAGTTTGGCGGGTCGAGAACCTCTGACGCCGCGATAGCCAAGCCTGGCCCAAAAAACGATAAGTTACTTATAGCCGTTAATTGCGGTTTATGTAAGCTGTTTTTTGAACGGCAGGTTTTATTTGCCATTTTATTTCGAATTGTGACTTCTATCATGGGTGGCGGAATGCTGATACGCTGCCGGCACTAGCAGAAAATCCGCAGTCGCTTTCCCGCAGGTCCGTATGGCCCTTCGCGGTGGACTGCATTTCCCCATGCGAGGACAAAGCCATGATTTTCACGAGAAGGCCAAAGGCTGCCGCTGTCAAAGTACCCGCGCAGGTTATCAAGCCGGTCAAGCTCACCGCGCGCAAGGACGAGGCAGCGCGGCGCCGCCTGGCCGACACCGACGGGACGCAGCGACGCGTGCTGCAGCTCATGGAAAACAACCGTCTGCTTTGACGGCTGGCGAGGGGAGTTAGCGCCCCTCGCGATACCACATCGCGCCAAACGCCAGCAGCAACAGGCCAAGCCCGAGGAAGCCCCCGAACAGCGGTACGCGCGACACCGACTTCAGCACGCTGTCATTGGTGGTGCGGAAGCCGATCCAGTCGCGGCCGGAAGCTTCGGCGCTGCCGCGCACCGGCACCACGCTTGGCAGCGAAATACCACCGGCAATTCCTGATATGCCGGTCGCTGCAAGCCGGCGAACGTCGCCGCCGGTTGCCTCGGCTGCCGGACGGAGCACGTTTTCGGTCGACACCACGTCGGCGAACTCCGGCGCATTGACCGGTCCGACATGGGCAAGTGCGGTCAGGTCGCCATTGCCGACCTGGTACAGCCCGATCTCGCTGGTCTCGACGCTGCCGGTGAAGATGCCCGGCTCGCTCTTGTTGAGCTGCACATCGAGCGTCTTGCCGGACGGCGTGATGATGCGCGCCGGGCCGGCTTCGTCGCGCATGGTCTGGCGGCGGATGTCGAGCATCATGCCGCGCCCTTCCGCCGTCAGGCGCTCTTCTTCGAGTTCGGGCTCCTTCATCAGCCAATGGGCGATGCGGCGATAAAGCGAGACATGCGGGCCGCCGCCCTCATAACCGCGCGCCCAGAGCCAACCCTGGTCGGACAGGAACATGCCGACGCGGCCTTCGCCCTTGCGGTCGAGCAGCAGCAGCGGCCTGTCGTCCGCGCCCTTCATCACCACTTCGCCTTCCGGCTGCTCGATGCCGATCTGGCGGAACCAGCGGCTCCAGCGCGKTGGCTCGCTTGCCGAGCCTTCGAGGCCGCGTGTCACCGGGTGGCGCTGGCCGATGTCGGTCAGGCGCGGATAAAACGGCTTTTCGATCACGTCGCCATTGGGCATGGCAGGCAAGGCCGAGATCAGCGGCGTGTTGGCGATCGAATGCTCGCCGGCATATTCGGGGCCGGCGGCGATCAAAAGCGCGCCGCCCTTTTCGACATATTCGGCGATGTAGTCGTAATAGAGCAGCGGCAGCACGTCGCGGTGCTGATAGCGGTCGAAGATGATCAGGTCGAAGTCGTTGATGCGCTCGACAAACAGCTCGCGCGTCGGGAATGCGATCAGCGACAGCTCGTTGATGGGCGTGCCGTCCTGCTTTTCCGGCGGCCGCAGGATGGTGAAGTGCACAAGGTCGACGGAGGCGTCCGACTTCAGCAGGTTGCGCCAGGTGCGCTCGCCGGCATGCGGTTCGCCGGAGACCAGAAGCACACGCAAATTCTCGCGGATGCCGTCGACAAGTGCGATCGCCTTGTTGTTGGTGTCGGTCAGTTCGCCCGGCACGGGGGCGATCGACAGCTCGACGATGTTGCGTCCGGCGCTGGGGATGGTGATCTGCAGCGGCATTTCCTGGCCGATGAAGGCGCGCTGCACTGAAACCTGATTGCCGTTGATCGATACGCGCACGTCGACCGCGCCGGCCTCGCCGCCGGTGTCGATCACCCGGTAGCTCATGTCGAGCGGCTTGCCGACGATGCCGAAGCGCTGGGCCTGCTCGAAACGGATGCGGCGGTCCCTTTCATTTGCCTGGCCGGTAATCAGCGCATGCAACGGCGCATTGATGAGGGGGGCTTGGGGAACATCGTGCACCTGACCGTCGGTGATCATCACCGCGCCGCCGATACGCGACGGCGGTACGTCGTGAAACGCACTTTCAAGTCCTGCAAACAGTCGCGTTTCGGTGCGGTCGTCGCTACGTCCGGCCTCGACCACGCGCACTTCGAACTGACGGAAGCGTGCCAGCCGTTCCTTCAGGCCCTCGACCGCGGCGTTGGTCTGCGCGGTGCGGTCGCCGATGTCCTGGCTCTGGCTGCGGTCGACGATCAGGGCGACCACGCTTTTCAGCGGTTCACGCTCTTCATCGAGGATGACGGGATTGGCTAGTGCCAGGCCGAGTGCTGCAAGCGCCACCAGCCGCAGCCATCCGCCGCGCTGGCGAAACCACAGGCCGGCGAGTGCAAGCAGTGCGAGCGGAGCGAGTAGCGCCGCGAGCAACGGCCACGACAACAGGGGTTCGAATGCGACGGACCAGTTCATGCTACTGCCCCAGCCGTTCGAGCAGCGCAGGCACGTGCACTTGGTCGGATTTGTAGTTGCCGGTCAGCATGTACATGATGATGTTGACGCCGGCCCTGAGCGCGTAAATCCGCTGCATTGGATCGGACGGCACGGTCGGCAGCATCGGGTCGCCGTTTTCGTCGACCGCCCAGGCCCCGGCAAAATCATTGGCGGTGATCATGATCGGCGTGACGCCGTCGCCGGTGCGTACCGGGCGGTTGTCGGTGTTTTCAGCGTCCAGCGAGGCCTCGACCCAGAGCGGGCTGCCATTGAAGCGGCCGGGAAACTCGGGAAGGATGAAAAATGCCTTGGTCAGCACGTGATCTGCCGGCACCGGCTCCAGTGGCGGCACGTTGAGATTGGCGAGGATATCGCGCAGCCGCTCGGTGGCGGGGCTCGTCGAATCCGCGCCAATGCCATTGGAGAACTGGTCGCGCGTGTCGAACAGCACGGTCCCGCCTTCCTTCATATACTGATCGATACGCGCAATCGCCGCCTCGCTCGGCATGGGAGCAGCCTGATCGATCGGCCAGTAGATCAGCGGGTAGAAGGCGAGTTCGTCCTTGGCGATGTCGACACCTGCCGGCTCGCCCGGCTCGAGTGCTGTCTTTTCGATCAGGAACTGGGTCAGGCCGGCGATGCCGGCGCGGCTGATCGCATCGACCGAGGCTTCGCCGGTCAGCACATAGGCGATGCGCGTCTTGGAGATGGCGTCGATTGCCTGGATGTCGCCGGGCTTGGAATCCTGCGCGGATGCGAGTGGCACGAACACCAAGAGCGAGGATGCCACGATCAATGCGACCATCGCGGCGGTTGCTGCTTGTGTCGCGCGACGTCGCCGGGCAAACATCCCCCCAAGCCACAGCACGATCAGGCCATCGATCAAAAGCAGAACCGCTGCCAGCACGAGCAAGGGCGCTTTCATGTCGCGCGACTCGTCAAGCGCGTAATCTTCGGACAGCACCGGGACCGATATCTCAGGCCTTTGCAGCGGATCGAGCACGGCGTCGGCCTCCAACAAATTATGGGCGAATATGCCTTGCTCCGAACCATACATTCCCGGTGGATTGTCGAGCGTGACGGCCGGCACGTGGCCACCGCCAACCTGCAATGGCTTGGTGTCGCCGTCAGGAGGCACAAGATAGCCATCCGCGCCAATCATCCGATATGGTGCGAGCGAAGCCACTGGCGAGTCAGAGCGCGTTCCAGCAGCTCCCTGATTTCTCGACAGTTGCACGATCCGGCGCAGCATTTCGACGAAACTGCCCGAAATCGGCAGGTTCGACCAGGTCGCCGCTGGTGCGATGTGGAACAAAACCACCATGCCCTTGCCGCGTCTGTCAGCGGTGACGAGCGGGGTTCCATCCGCGAGAGCCGCCCACGTCTTGTCGACCAGATCAGGTGTTGGTTCAGCCAGGACCTGCCTGCTGACGGTCACCTCGGAAGGAGCAGGAAGATCGGCAAACGGACCTGTCGATGGAAACTGGGCCACGGCCTGCGGTTCGGTCCATGACAAGGAACCGCCGAGCAGGCGTTGGCCAAGCCTCAGGCTGACCGGCAGCAAGTCGGGATCGTTGCCTGCGGTGATCAGCCTTGAGCTGGCGAAGCGAACAAGCGTGCCGCCATCGTCCATCCACTTGATCAGTGGCGCGCGAACACTTTCGGGAATCGTTCCGACGTCGCCCATCACGATCACGGCGGGCTTTTGCGCTAGAAGGTCCGGTATGGCCTCGATCAAGTCAGGGCTGGCCGGTTCCACCAGATCCGCGAACGGTTCGAGCGCGCGCCTGATGTAATAAAGCGGCGACAGCAGCAGCCGCGATTGGTCGACCGGTGTCTGGGAAAGCAGTCCAACTCGCCGCCGCTTGGCGTTCTCGTCCAGCACGCGGAGGGAACCGGCATGCCTCTGCCCGTCAAGGGCGATCCAGGAGAAGTCGTTGCGCAGCTCGAACGGCACGACGATCTCACCGGTGGCCCTAGTGTCGCCGGGGCGGAATGTGATCTCCGCATCGCCAATCCTGCGCGCCTTGTCGTCAAAGACCCCTGCGGTCAAATAGGCGGGCGCGGGGGTCGGTGCGCGAATGGCCGTGATCGTGAAACGGTCGACTTCATTATTGGCAGCCGCGAGCGCGACGGTATCGAGCCGCGTCGGCTGTACCCACACCACATTGCGCGGGTTCTGGCCCAGCAAAGTCGCAAACGAGGTCTGATCGTCCTTTGCGACCAGCCCGTCCGTAAGGATGGCGACCGTTGCTCCCGGCAATTCCTTGAGCGCGTTGGCGACGCGGGCATAGACCGCTGGCCGATCGGTGGGCACGGGCCTTGGCTTGATGGCGTTGAGCCGCTCGCGCGCTTCCCTTGCGCTATAGGGGCCGATCTGGCTGTTCGGCATTTCCGCGGTAAAGGCCAGCAGGATGGGAGCTTGATTGGCCTCGGCATCCTTGATCATCCGCTCGGCGGTAGCGATCCGCACGCTCCAGTCGGGGGCACTTGTCCACCCGTTGTCGATCACCAAAGCCAGCGCCGTTTCGCTGGTCAAGATCTTCTCGCGCGGATTGAAGATCGGTTCAGCCAGCGCAAGAACCACCAGTGCCGCCATCAAAAGGCGCAGCAGCGTCAGCCACCACGGGCTTTGGCGCGGCGTCTCTTCTTTCTTGAACACCCGCGCCAGAATCTTCAGCGGCGGAAAGATCTCGGCCTGCGGCTTGGGCGGGGTCAGCCTCAGCAGCCACCAGATGACAGGCAGCGCCAAAAGGCCCCAGAGAACCGCCGGAAATCCGAACGAAAGCGGCAGCCAGCTCATCGGCGCCCTCCCGGTCCGTGACCTTCGGCGGTCAGCGCCAGATGCACATGCACCAGCGCTTCGGAGGCGAGGTGGTCGGTGTGATTGACCGTGTAGCTCCAGCCGAGACGCTTGCACCAGGCGGCGAGTTCTTCGCGCCGGGCCGAATAAAGGTTGCGATAGTCATCGGCCAGTTGCTCGGCGCGCCCGGCGGTCAGCTTGTCGCCGGTCTCGGGGTCGGTGAATTCGGTGCGGCCGGAATAGGGGAAATTCTCTTCGGCGGGGTCGGCCACCTCGATCAGATGAGCGCGGGCACCGTGACGGACCAGCGTGTCGAGCCAGGCCATGGTCTCTTCGACCGGGTCGAGGAAATCACCGACAATGACGATGTCGGAAAAGCGGCGGACGCTCGAAAGATCGGGCCGCCCCGGCAGCGAAACCGCCTGGGCGAGATGCGAGCCGAGCCGCTCGGCGCCGTTGCGGGCGCTGAACGGGTCGGTCAGGCCGGGCCAGGCGATGCGTTCACCGCTGCGCGACAATAGCTCGGCCAGCGCAAAGACCAAAACCAGCGCGCGCGAATCTTTCGACACGGTCGCAGTCTTTGATTTGTAGAGCATCGATGGCGACAGGTCCGCCCACAGCCAGACGGTGTGGGCCGCTTCCCATTCGCGGTCGCGGATATAGGTATGGTCGTCGCGGGCCGAGCGGCGCCAGTCGATGCGGGCCATCGACTCGCCCGGGGCATAAGGTCGGAACTGCCAGAAATTCTCGCCGATGCCGCGCTTCTTGCGGCCATGCCAGCCAGCGATCACCGTATTGACGATGCGGCGGGCCTCGACCAACAGGTCAGGCACCAGCGAAGCGCGCAGCCTGCCACGGGCAAGCGCATCGCTGGTCGCAACCGGTGCTGAGGCCTCGCCGATGCGCGCCATCAGATTTCCTTGGCTAGTCTGGCCACCACGTCGCGGACCGTCATGCCTTCGGCGCGGGCGGCAAAGCTCAGCGCCATGCGGTGCTGCAGAACCGGCTCGGCCAGTGCGCGGATGTCGTCGATCGACGGTGCAAGCCGCCCGTCATAAAGCGCGCGCGCCCTGGCACATAATGTCAGTGCCTGGCTGGCGCGTGGACCGGGGCCCCAGGAGACGTGCTTGTCGGTCTCGGCATTGCCTTGGCCAGGTCGCGCCGAACGCACCAGCTTGAGGATCGCTTCGACCACGCTCTCGGACACCGGCATGCGCCGGATCAGCTGCTGGATATCCTTCAGCCGCTCGGGGTCGAGCACGTTCTGCGCCCTGGCATTTTCGATGCCGGTGGTCTCCAGAAGGATACGCCGCTCGGCGTCGATGTCGGGATAGAGGATGTCGATCTGCATCAGGAAGCGATCGAGCTGGGCTTCGGGCAACGGGTAGGTGCCTTCCTGCTCCAGCGGGTTCTGGGTCGCCAGCACGTGGAACGGGGCGGGCAGGTCGTAGCGCTCGCCGGCAACGGTGATGTGATATTCCTGCATCGACTGCAAAAGTGCTGACTGCGTGCGCGGGCTGGCGCGGTTGATCTCGTCGGCCATGAGAAGCTGGGCGAAGATCGGTCCCGGAATGAAGCGGAAAGAGCGCTTGCCCTGTTCGTCCTGCTCCATCACCTCGGAGCCGAGGATATCCGACGGCATCAGGTCGGGCGTGAACTGGATGCGGCCCGAATCGAGACCCAAAACGATACCGAGCGTTTCAACGAGCTTGGTCTTGGCGAGGCCGGGCACGCCGACCAGCAGCGCATGGCCGCCGGCCAAAAGCGCCACCAATGTGCGTTCGATCACGCTTTCCTGGCCGAAGATGACGCGGCCGACCCCGGCGCGGATCTTGGCGATGTCGGCGAGCGCGCGTTCGGCCGCGGCGATCATCTCGGCCTCGGTCATTGCGGTTTCCTTGATCATCACGCTCATATGGGCCGGATCCTTCTTCTGGCGCCTGGGCTTTGAAATCGAAAGCGATTCTCTGGCCACCGATGCGCAAACTCAAAATGCTACAGCGTGCCTCTCGCGTCCATCCGGGCGCGCCGCCATAGTCGGTAAATCTGCCCTGGATCCTTGCCCTTCGGTCCGGTGCGCCGTCCATTCGGACGTGGCGGCCTGCTGCCCAATCCCCTGAGGTCAAAACGATCCTGGGCGTCGCGATTTCCCTGCCTGCATCTTGACCCCACATATTGGTTGGCCAAGTCTTCGCGTTGAACTTAAATCACCCGCCTATGCTGACAAGCGCAACAACAGTGACTATTTCGTGACCATGACCGGCGACCTGGACCATCAAAGTGAAGCGAAATCGGAGCACGGACTAACCCGTGCTGGCGACACGGCGGGCCTGGAAGCGCTGATCTCGCGCGCCGCCCGCGCCGGCAAGGGCCTGCCGCCAGTCGAACGTTGGAACCCTGATTTTTGCGGTGATCTCGACATGGAGATCAGGCCCGACGGCACCTGGTTCTATCTGGGTACGCCGATCGGCCGCATGCCTCTGGTGCAGCTGTTTTCCACCGTCCTGCGCAAGGACGAAGACGGCAAGACCTACCTCGTCACCCCGGTTGAAAAGGTCGGCATCMGCGTCGTCGATGCGCATTTCGTCGCCGTCGAGATGAATGTTGCGGGCGAGGGTGCCGAGCAGGTGCTGACCTTCCGCACCAATGTCGGCGATGTCGTTGAAGCCGGGCCCGAGCACCCGTTGCGTTTTGTTGACGAAGAAGAGACCGGTGGCCTCAAACCCTATCTGCTGGTGCGCGGTCGGCTCGAGGCGCTGGTGGCGCGGCCGGTTATGTACGAGCTTGTCGAATATGGCGAACGCATCGAAATCTCAGGTCAGGCGATGTTTTGCATTCGCTCGAAGGGTGGGGTCTATCCTGTTATGCCATGGGACAGGCTGGAGCGGCTGAGCGCGTGATGGTTCATTCCCCGGCAGCGCATTATTCGGCGCAGGATTTTCGCCAGCGCGCGGCACAGGAGCATCTCAACGGTGCTTTTGCCGACTATGGCGACCATGTGCTCAATCCTGACCTGCGCAACATGATCGTGCACGACCGGCTGCGCGACGCCGCCGTGCTCATCCCGGTGGTGGATCACGGCGATGCCTCGACCGTCATCCTCACCAAACGGGCGGAAAAGCTGAAAAGCCATTCCGGCCAGATCGCCTTTCCCGGTGGTCGCATCGACCCAACCGACGCTTCGCCGGAAGCGGCCGCACTGCGCGAGACATCAGAGGAAATCGGGCTAACCCAGGATTATATCGATGTTATCGGGCGCCTGCCCGACTATGTCACCGGCAGTGGCTATCGCATTGCCCCGGTGCTCGGCATCGTCCGCCCCGGCTTTCATCTCAGTCTCAACGCGGACGAGGTCGACGATATCTTCGAGGTTCCACTCGGTTTCCTGATGGACCCGGCCAACCACGACCGCGCCAGCCGCACCTGGCAGGACCAGGAGCGCTTCTTCTACGCCATGCCCTATGAAGAGCGATACATCTGGGGTGTCACCGCCGGCATCATCCGCGCGCTCTATGAAAGGCTCTACACATGAGCACCTCGATCGCCGGACAGGCTGAATGGCTCAACGATCCGCTGCTGCAGAAGCTGCTTGCGGCCCTCAATGCCGATGGCGAAGAGGCGCGCATTGCCGGCGGTGCGGTGCGCAACGCGCTGCTGGGCGAGCCAGTGGCCGATGTCGACATTGCCACCACCAATTTGCCAGACGGGACCGTGCGCCGCGCCGAAGCGGCCGGGTTCAAGGCCGTTCCCACAGGTGCTGAGCATGGCACAATCACGGTCATTGCCGGCGGCAAGCCGTTCGAGGTCACCACCTTGCGCGCCGATGTCGAGACTGACGGGCGTCACGCCAAGGTTTTGTTTGGTCGCGACTGGAAGGCGGACGCCGAGCGGCGCGACTTCACCATCAACGCGTTATACGCCAAGGCCGACGGCACAGTTGTCGATCTGGTCGGCGGGCTTGCCGATCTTAAAAGCCGGACGCTGCGCTTCATCGGCGATGCCGAAACCCGCATCCGCGAGGATTATCTGCGCATCCTGCGTTTTTTCCGCTTCTTCGCCTGGTACGGCAAGGGCCGTCCCGATGCCGAAGGCCTCAAGGCTTGCGCACGGCTGAAAGACGGGCTTTCCCGCCTTTCCGCCGAACGTGTCTGGTCGGAACTCAAGAAGCTGCTTTCGGCTCCCGATCCCTCGCGCGCGCTTCTGTGGATGCGCCAGGCCGGCGTGCTCACCGCAGCGCTGCCCGAAAGTGAAAAATGGGGCATCGACGCCATCCATGCGTTGGTTCGGGCCGAGGGCGATCTCGGCTGGACCGTCGATCCGTTGTTGCGGCTTGAAGCGATCGTGCCGCCTGATGCGGCGCGCATGAAGACACTCGGCGACCGTCTCAGGCTTTCCAACGCCGAGACCGACAGGCTGGTCCAGTGGGGGGCGACTTCGAAGGTCGAGCCGACCGTCACCGAAGGCGAACTTGCCAAGCGGCTTTATCGCGGCAGCGTCGAAGGCATCATGGATCGCCTGCGCCTTGATCTCGCCTCGGCACGTGGCAGGGCGGAGCAGGACGACAAGGCGCTTATTGAAGCCGGTGGCTTCTATCGCCTGCTGAGTTTCGCTGGAAAATGGCAAAAGCCTGCGTTTCCGCTGCGCGGCGGCGATGTCGCAGCGCTCGGCGTCGAGGGTGCCGCACTTGGCTCGCTGCTCAAGGCTCTGGAGGTCGAGTGGATCGACAGCGGTTTTTCGCTGGATCGCGACGCGCTGCTCGAGCGCGCCGCCGATAGGCTGAAAGCCTGATTCAGGCCGCGCTGCGGACCTTTTCGATACGCGAGCGGATCGCCTCGATCATCGTCTCGCGAATGATGGTTTCGCCATGCGTCTCGCGCAAATGTTCGGCCGCGCGGCGGATGATCTCGGCTTCGTCCTCGTGCCGGGTATGCCACTGGCAGCCGGGGACAAGCGACCCGCATTGAAATTCCTTCATCGGATGTCTCCTTTCCTCCCTCCGTTGAGAGGTGAACTATAACACGCAATATGGCGATTGGTTGCCGCTGCGGGCAGGGCGATGCCCAATTCGGCGTGAAGGGGCATTTTGCCTTGGGAAAATTCTTTTGAGGTCAGCGCCTTAGGAGAAATTTCTGCGAAACCGATTCCATTTGGGCCAGCACTTTCCAGAACGAGAAAAGGGCGGAACCACGTGTACCGCCCTTTTTGGAAAATGGACGCGGAAAGCCCCGCTACTTCATCATTTTTACCGATTCCGCGACCTTGTTCTTTCCGCTCATGTCCCACATGACGGAGACCTTCTCGCCGGCCTTCAGGCCCGGATCCTTGAATGTCTTGGGGAGCATGTAAGTTGTGCCGTCGGCCATTGTCAGGCTCATCGCCTTCATGTCGACGGTCTTGATCGTGCCGTCCGTATGCTGGGCGGCGGCGAAGGCTATGGCAGAGGTTGCGAGAACGGCAGCTGCTATTGCAGGAACAAGAAGTTTGCGCATGGCATGTTCTCCGACGAATGCGGGTGCCGCAAGCGCAGAACCCGCTGTGGTGAAAGGCCGTCCGGTCACGTCGGGTCGCGGCGCAGCAAGGCAGCCGCCGGCATTTCCCGGCCCCAGCGATAGAAATAGCTTCGCTCCACCAGGCGGCTATTAGACGAAAAACATATTCCAAAACGGCAACTTAGCCGCAATCGGCGCCAAGATTTCTCTTTGTGGCGTCGATTGTGACGAGGTCGAACCTTACGAAAAAGTAACAAACAAGCGGCTTGCGCCTATTCGCCGAACTTCTTCTTCGGCTTGTACACCTTTGCGGCACCCGTGGGCTTGTCGCCGGAACGCTTTTCGAAGGGTTTTTTCTCGTAGGGCTTCTTCTCGAAGGCCTTCTTCTTGAAGGGCGGCTTGTCGGACGGGTCGTACTGGCCCTTGCGGTGCTGCTTCTTGGCCTCGCTGCTGCCAGGCGCGCCCGCAAGCCGCTTGATGTCGACGCCCTTTTCGCCGCTGCCGTTCTGTTCGACGGTGCGGGCGTAGTTGTCGGCGCGGTTGGCCACGACTTCGAAATGCGATTCGGTATCAAAAATGCGGATCGAGCCGATTTCGGTTTTGGTCACATGGCCTGCCTTGCACAGCAGAGGCAGCAGCCAGCGTGGCTCGGCGCGTTGCTTGCGGCCGACCGACACGGAGAACCACACACCGTCGGTGAAGCGGTTGTCGGGACGTTCGGCCTTGGCCGAGTCGAAGGCCGGGATAGGGCGGTCCGAAAGCTCTTCAGCTGCCGGACGCGACGCCATCTGCTGGCGCAGCCAGGCAAGCGCGATTGCTTCGGGCGAGTGCGCGGCGAGGATTTCTGCGACCTGAACTGCCTCGTCCTCGGCCGGTGCTTCGGCGTTGGCAAGCTCGGCCAGCATGCGCTCGCGGTTGYGTGCGTCGATCTCGGCCGGTCCGGGTGCGGACTGCGTCGTTGCCTCGAGCTTGGCCAGCTTGAGCAGGCGGGCAGCGCTGCCGCGACGGTGGAACGGCACGATCAGCACGCACACGCCCTTGCGTCCGGCGCGGCCGGTGCGGCCCGAACGGTGAAGGAGGGTGTCCGGATTGGTCGGCAGGTCGGCATGGATGACGAGGTCGAGATTGGGCAGGTCGATGCCGCGGGCGGCGACGTCGGTCGCCACGCAGACGCGGGCACGGCCGTCACGCATCGATTGCAGCGCGTTGTTGCGCTCGGCCTGGCTCAGTTCGCCCGACAGCGCCACAACGGCAAAGCCACGATTGGCGAGCCGTGCCGAGAAATGCTTGACCGCTTCGCGCGTCGCACAGAACACCATGGTGCTTTGCGCGTCGAAATAAAGCAGCGTGTTGATGATGGCGTTCTCGCGCTCCGGGGGAGCAACAAGAACCATGCGGTATTCGATGTCGTCGTGCTGGCGGCTTTCTCCGGCTGCGGTGATACGCAGCGCGTTGCGCTGGAAGCGCTTGGCCATCTGGGCGATCTGCGGCGGCACGGTTGCCGAAAACAAAAGCGTACGGCGTTCCTGCGGTGCGGCGGCGAGGATGAATTCGAGGTCTTCGCGGAAGCCGAGGTCGAGCATCTCGTCGGCCTCGTCGAGGACGACGGCGCGCAGGCCCGAAATATCGAGCGAGCCGCGGGTGATGTGGTCGCGCAGGCGGCCAGGCGTACCGACGACGATGTCACAACCGTCATTGAGCGCGCGGCGTTCCTTGCTCATGTCCATGCCGCCAACGCACGAAGCGATGCGGGCGCCGGTTGCGGCATAAAGCCATTCGAACTCGCGGCGCACCTGGATGGCGAGCTCGCGGGTCGGCGCGATGATCATCGCGCTTGGGGCGCCGGCGCGGTCGAAGCGCTCGCGGCCGTTGAGCAGTGTTGGCGCAATGGCGATACCGAAGGCCACCGTCTTGCCCGAGCCGGTCTGCGCCGAGACCAGAAGGTCGACGCCGTCGGCCTCCGGTGCCAGCACAGAGGACTGCACGGGGGTGAGCGTTTCGTAGCCACGCGCGGCGAGCGCCCCGGCCAGCGCCGGAACCATGTTGTCGAAAATCGTCACAAAAATCTTCCAATGAGAGCAAGGCCCGTCACATGTGGACGAGGGCCAAGGAAAGCGGGCTCTCTAAAGGTTTGCTGCCCGCGCGTCAATGCGACGGCGGGCAGGGCAGCCATGCATAGAGGTCAGGGCCACCTGACCTCGGGCGGCATGCTCGACAGGATCGAGGCGATGTTGCCGCCGGTCTTCAGCCCGAAGATCGTGCCGCGATCGTAGAGCAGGTTGAACTCGACATAACGGCCGCGTCGCACCAGCTGTTCGTCACGGTCGCCATCGGTCCAGTTGGTGTTGAAGTTCTGTCGCACCAGATGCTGGTAGGTGACCAGGAAAGCGCGGCCGACGTCCTGGACGAAACGGAAGTCGGCGTCCCAGCCGCCCTTTTCCTCCGGCGAGTGCTGCCAGTCGAAGAAGATGCCGCCGGTGCCGCGCGGCTCGTTGCGGTGCGGCAGGAAGAAATACTCGTCGCACCAATCCTTGTATTTCCGATGGTCTGCGACATTGGCGTGCTTGGAGCAGGCAAACTGCATCGCCTTGTGGAAGGCGACGGTGTCGGGGTMTTCCTGCGTGCGCCTGCGGTCGAGAACCGGCGTCAGGTCAGCACCACCGCCAAACCACCAGCGCGAGGTCGCCACCATGCGCGTGTTCATGTGCACGGCTGGCACGTTGGGGTTCTGCGGATGCGCGATCAGCGAAATGCCGCTGGCCCAGAAGCGGGGGTCTTCCTCGGCGCCGGGCATCTGCTTGCGGAATTCGGGCGAGAACTCGCCATGCACCGTCGAGGTGTGCACGCCGACCTTCTCGAACACCCGGCCATGCATCATCGACATGACGCCGCCGCCGCCCTTGCCTTCGTCGCGCTGCCACGGCGTGCGCTCGAAGCGCCCCGGTGCCCACGAGGCCAGCGGTCCTTGTACCTGGTCTTCCAGCGCCTCGAAGGCGAGGCAGATGCGATCGCGCAATTCCTCGAACCAGGCGCTGGCGCGCATTTTCCTGTCTTCGATGTCCGCCGGAAGTCCGGCTGGTATTTCGGGACGCTGCAATTTTGGCTCCGCACAAATGACTCGTAATTGTCCGGCGCGATCCCTAATCTCCTTCTCGTAAGGGTCAAGGAGTTCTTTATGGGCACCCCGAGCCGACCGCCGCTCGATGACCTCGCAAAAAGGCTCCAGCGCAGCCGGGCCGAACGGGAACGCAGGCCGCGCGACGGGTTCTTGCGCGAGACCTTCGTGTTGCCGCGCAACGACGCGCGACGGAAGGCGCAGGAGTGGTTCTCGCGCTGGCCCAAACAGGCCTATTGGACCGAGATCGAGAGCTGGTTCGAGCGCCCCGGCGACGTCATCGAGTTCACCATCCGCCGCCTGCCGACTTCCGACTAGATTGTTCCTGTGGCGTATCGCGTGGGGGAGCCATGTTCCTGAAAACGATCGCCGAGGATGAGGCCAAGGGCCGCATCGCCGAAATCTACGAGAAGTCCCGCTCGCAGCTGGGCTTTGTCATGGAAGCAACGAAGTGCTTCACCGCGCGCCCGGACCTTTTGCCTGTCTACACCGACTTCAACGACCAGCTGCGCGCCGGCTTTTCGCTTGGCATGCGCGAATGGCGGCTGATCACGCTCATCGCCGCCAAGCAGATCCCGTCGACCTACTGCTCCTATGTCTATGCCAGGCAGCTTACTGCCGAGCTCGGCTCGAAGGAGGCGGTGCTCGGCGTGCAGCAGGATTTCCGCAATGCCGGTCTTTCAGCGCGCGACGTCGAGATGCTGGCCTATGCCGAGCATATCGCCATCGATGCCTCGCAGGTGACTGAGGCCAATATCGACCGGCTACGTGCGCTCGGCTTCACTGACCAGCAGATCTGCGACATCGCGTTGTGCGCTGCCTTCCGCTGTTTTGTCAGCCGCTTCTTCGACGCCGTCGGCGCTGCGCCCGAGGCGGTCTTCATCGATGGCGACGAGGCGTTTCGATCGGCTATGACTGTTGGCCGCAGCTACTGACCAGCTTTGAACGAACCGCCTGTCTCCTATTCCGCCGGAACAAGCAGCCGTCTTGGCCCCGGCCCCTGTCGCGCCAACCTGTCCTCGCGGTTGCGCAGCGGGCATTTGTCGATCGACATGCAGCCGCAGCCGATACAGTCGGTCAGCCCGTCGCGCAGCTTCTTCAATTGCTCGATGCGGTGATCGAGGTCGTGGCGCCAACCCGTTGAAAGCAGACTCCAATCCTCGCGCGTCGGCGTGCGCCCGTCGGGCAGGGCGGCGAAGGCAGCGGCGATGTCGGCAAGCGAGATGCCGACATCCTGGGCGATCCTGATCACCGCCACACGCCTCAGCACGTCGCGCGCATAGCGGCGCTGGTTGCCTGACGTGCGATGGCTGTAGATCAGCCCGCGTGTCTCGTAGAAATGCAGGGCCGAAACAGCGACGCCGCTACGCTTGGCCACCTCGCCGACAGTCAATTCACTTGCCATGACAATTCCCGCTTGACCTCAAGGTTGGTTGAGGTTGTACGAGGGTATCCTCCGCGATGCAAGGAAGGATCAGGTCATGGCGAGGAACTCCAGAACGGACGGAAGCACCAAATCGCCAGGGCGGAGGTTCGCTGCCATCGTCATGGAGCTGGCGGATGCCTGGTCAGCCGATCTGGCGAACAGCCTCGCCGGCAACCATGGCAGCACTCAGCGCGACGTTGAGGCTTCGTCCGCCGCCGGGCATGGGGATGATCAGCCGCTCGAAGGCGAGATCGTGGACGTGGTCAGGCACCCCGGCCGATTCGCGACCCAACATGACGATGTCGCCGGCCTTGAAGTGGAAATCGGTATAGGGCAGGGCGGCTTTGGTCGACATCAGCACAAGGCGTCGGCCCTCGCTTTGCCGCCATTGCTCGAAGCGGTCGAAGTCGACGTGCCGGGTCAGCGCGGCCATTTCGAGATAATCCATGCCGGCGCGTTTGAGGGCACGATCGGAAATGTCGAAGCCGGCGGGTTCGATCAAATCGACGGCGAGGCCGAGGCACGCGGCCATGCGCAGGATGGTGCCGGTGTTGCCGGCGATGTCTGGCTGGAACAGCGCGATACGCAACCGGTCGTTCATTTCAGCTTCCTAACCTGTGGCTTGCAAGCAACAGCAAGCAACCCGAAAGAAAATTCGACCGGCCCCGCAGTGGCGTTTCGCCGCGAATGGGCGTATAAGGCCTGCATTGTCAACCCGAACCGATGGAGGGGTATATGATGCTGATTGTCACACTATGCCTCGCCACATGGCGACGCCCAGCCTAACGGCGGCCTCGGTTCGACGACTTCCCTGACATCTACAGGCACGATCGCATCGACTTCCGCCGAAGCCATATTCAGGTTTTCGAAGGACAATTCCGATGTTTGCCAATTCCTCAAACGAGCAGCACGCTCGTAACGAACTCGACTCTGCATTTTTTGTTCACCGCAACGACATAGCCGACGCCCGGCATCATGCCATGATGTTGGCACTCGGCGTGCATCAGCCCAAGGCGGACCCACCGGTGCGGCAGCGTCCGCATCGCGGCATGCTGCCCGATGTCGACATGAGCAATGTTGTCGTCGACCCGAACTCCAGGCCGCTGTTTGGCCGCATCGTTGCCCTGATCGGCCGGCTCGCCGGCCGCTCAGGTGCAGCCCGGCCTGCTGCGAGAACGATGTCAGGAGGCAACCGCTGAGGATTCGCCGAATCCTCAGCGGCCCCCTACATTCCGAAGGCCCCCGCCGTGTCTCCTGAAAGATCCGGCGAATAAAGGCCGTGCCAGTGGCCTCCAAGATACGTCCCGCGCGGAATTTGCCGCGTACCGCATACCGAATTGAGAGACTGATATGTTCCGCTGGTTTGAAAACAGACTGAATCCGTTCCCGGTCGAAGAGCCGGTCGAGCCGCCCAAGACGCTGATTGCGTTTTGTCTGCACTATACCAAAGGCGCGTGGCCCTACATTGTCGTCGCGGCCGTGCTGACCTCGCTGATCGCGCTTGCCGAAGTGTGGATGTTCGGCTTTCTCGGCAACATCGTCGACTGGCTGTCGGCGCAGAGCCGCGAGACCTTCCTGCAGAATGAAGGCTGGAAGCTCGCCGGCATGGCCTTTATCGTCATGGTCATCCTGCCGGGCATGGTGGTGCTGCAGTCGCTCGTCAACCAGCAGACGCTGATGGGCAATTATCCCATGCGCATCCGCTGGCAGGTGCACCGCTACCTGCTCAAGCAATCGATGAGCTTCTACCAGGACGAGTTCGCCGGCCGCATCGCCACCAAGCTGATGCAGACCGCGCTCGCCGTGCGCGAATGCGTGGTCAAGCTCATCGACGTGCTCAATTACGTCATCGTCTATTTCCTCGGCGTGCTGTTCATCGTCGGTTCCGCCGACCTCCGGCTGGCTGCACCGCTGGTCGTCTGGCTCATCATCTATGTACTCTTGCTGCGCTATTTCGTGCCGCGCCTTGGCAAGGTCGCCGAAGAGCAGGCAGACGCGCGCTCGACAATGACTGGCCGTGTCGTCGACAGCTACACCAACATCCAGACGGTCAAGCTGTTCTCGCATTCGCGCCGCGAGGCGTCCTTTGCGCGAGAAGGCATGTCGCTGTTCATGGACACGGTCTACCGGTCGATGCGGCTGGTGACCTCGCTTTATGGCGCGCTCTATTTGCTCAACTCGACGCTTTTGCTGTCGGTCGGCATCCTGTCGATCTCGCTGTGGCTCAATGGTGCGGTGTCCATCGGCGCGGTCGCGGTCGTGCTTGGCCTGGTGCTGCGCCTTTGGGGCATGTCGCAATGGATCATGTGGGAAGTCTCGGGCCTGTTTGAGAGCATCGGCACCGTCCAGGACGGCATCACCTCGATCTCGATGCCGCGCCTGGTCGAAGACAAGCCCGATGCCAAGGAGATCGTCGTCGACAAGGGCGAGATCTTCTTCGACAATGTGCGCTTCCACTACGGCAAGAAAAAAGGCGTCATCGAAGACCTGACCCTCAAGGTTCGTCCGGGCGAAAAGGTCGGCATCGTCGGCCGTTCCGGTGCAGGCAAGTCGACGCTGGTCAACCTTCTGCTGCGCTTCTACGACATCGAGGGCGGGCGCATCGTCATTGACGGGCAAGACATCTCGTCCGTCCAGCAAGACAGCCTGCGCGCCCATATCGGCATGGTCACGCAAGACACGTCGCTGCTGCATCGGTCGGTTGCCGACAACATCCTTTATGGTCGTCCCGACGCCACCGAAGCGATGATGATCGAAGCGGCGCGCCGCGCCGAAGCGATCGACTTCGTTGCAGCCTTATCTGATCCCAAGGGCCGCAAGGGTTTTGAGGCCCATGTCGGCGAGCGTGGCGTCAAGCTCTCCGGCGGCCAGCGCCAGCGCATCGCCATCGCCCGCGTCATGCTCAAGGACGCGCCGATCCTGATCCTCGACGAGGCGACCTCGGCGCTCGACTCGGAAGTCGAAGCCGCGATCCAGGAAAACCTCTACCGGTTGATGGAAGGCAAAACCGTCATCGCCATCGCGCACCGGCTCTCCACCATCGCGGCGATGGACAGGCTGGTGGTCATGGACAAGGGCCGCATTGTCGAACAGGGCACGCATGACGAGCTGGTCGCCAAGGGCGGCATCTATGCCTCGCTATGGCAGCGCCAGTCGGGCGGCTTCCTGCTCGATGACATCACTGGTGAAGCGGCCAACGACATGGAGGCCAAGGGCCAGGCCGCGGAGTAGGGCAGGGTGGCAAATCTGATCGAGGCCTCCCACGCGGGAGGCCTTTTTCATTTAGGGCTCGTCCCCAGAGGAAGTCTGGAAGTTCGAGCCGAGCTATCTTGGGGGGGCGGGGTGCCGTGACATCAAGGAAGGCGGCGACGGTCCAAACTACGGTCCCGCTCATCTCAGGTGAACGCCCTGACAAAAGAACTCGCCCACGTCATTGTGAACATGTTGCCCGAAATTCGCCTGGGTTGCAGGCAGGCTCCTGCCAGGCAGCGGTTGCCTCTTGGACCGGTTGATCCGAAAATAGCGAGTCGTTGCCGCGAGATAGCCCAGAGTGCTCATGAATAGAATCTACAAGTGGTTCGAAAGTTGGGTCTATCCGTTTCGGGAGCCGGCAGAACTCCGGCCCCCGGCCACCGTCTGGGGTTTTCTATGGCACTATGTCGGCCAGGCGAAATTCGCCTTCTTCGCCATGCTGGTCATCGGCGGCATCGCGCCGCTGGTTGAAGCGGGGCTTTTCTATTTTGTCGGTCGCCTCGTCGATATCCTTGACGGCCTGCCCACCGACCGCAGCTGGGCGGCGCTGTGGGACGTCGCCGGCCCCGAAGTGCTGTTCATGGCCATCACCGTCCTGGTGATCCGCACCATCGTCGTCGGGCTCTCAGCACTTGTCGACGAACAGACCATCACGCCGGGTTTTTACAACCTGGTGCGCTGGCAGGCCCATCGCCATGTCTCGCGCCAGTCCTACTCCTTCTTCCAGAACGACTTCGCCGGCCGCATCGCCACAAAAGTCTGGCAGGCAGGGCAAGCGACCGGCGACCTGATGGAAAGCTTCATCGAGGTCGTCTGGTTCATGCTGGTCTACACGATCACCACGCTTGCCGTGGTCGCGGGGCTCGACTGGCGGCTCGCCGGCCTCGTCGTCGTCTGGATCGTCGCCTTCGGGCTGCTTGCCAATCACTACCTGCCGTCGATCCGCAAGCATGCCGAGGCGACTGCCGAGGCAGGCTCGATGATCAACGGCCGCATCGTCGATTCCTATTCTAACGTGCAGACGCTGAAGCTGTTCGCCGACGATGGCGACGACCGCTACATCCGCTCGGGCTTCGACATCTATCTCAATGCGCTGCGCCCGTTCACGCGCCGGCTGACCGGCGTCCGCCTGGCGCTGACGGCGCTGTCGGGCGTCATGATCACCGCGATTGCCTGGTTTTCGATCCATCTGTGGATCGAAGGCGCGATCACGGTCGGTGCTGTCGCCTTCACGCTCTCTCTGGTGTTGCGCCTCAACATGCTCCTTGGCCGGCTCATGATGCAGCTCAACGGCATCTTGAGGAACCTCGGCGTGCTGGAGAACTCGAAAGCGCTGATCTCGCAGCCGCTCGGCCTGACCGACAAGCCAGGTGCTGTCGAACTGGTGGTCAGGGGCGGCGAGATCCATGTCGACCATGTCGTCTTCCACTATGGCAAGGGCGGTGGCGTGCTCGGCGGCATCGACCTTGTCGTCAAGCCGGGCGAGAAGGTCGGCATCGTCGGCCCCTCCGGTGCCGGCAAGACCACGCTCGCCAATCTGATCCTGCGCCTTTACGACCTTGAGGGTGGGCGCATCCTCATCGACGGCCAGGACATCTCGACCGTCACCCAGAACTCGTTGCGTGGCTCCATCGGCGTGGTCAGCCAGGACACGGCCCTGTTCCACCGTTCGCTGCGCGACAACATCAAGCTCGGCAAACCCGACGCCACCGACGCCGAGGTCATCTCCGCTGCCCGCAAGGCCGAGGCACATGAGTTCATCGGCACGCTTGAGGACAATCGCGGCCGCACCGGTTACGACGCCTTTGTCGGTGAGCGCGGCGTCAAGCTGTCGGGCGGCCAGCGCCAGCGCGTGGCGATCGCGCGCGTCTTTCTCAAGGACGCGCCGATCCTGATCCTCGACGAGGCGACCTCGGCACTCGATTCCGACATCGAAGCCGCGATCCAGGAAAACCTGCATGCGCTGATGGCCGACAAGACCGTGCTGGCGATCGCGCACCGTCTGTCCACTATCGCCGCGCTCGACCGCCTGATCGTGCTCGACCAGGGCGGCATCGCCGAGCAAGGCACCCATGACGAGCTTCTAGCGCTCGACGGGCTTTATGCCCGGCTGTGGAAGCGCCAGTCCGGCGGCTTCCTGTTTCATGAAGACAGCGTGCTCGACGAATCGAGGCCGGCGTGATGAGCGAAGATCCCTTCCAGCAAAAATTCTGGGGCCGCTTCGAAGGCGCCATCGACCCGTTCCAGGACACCGACCGCGAGGTGCTGCCGGAAAACGCCTGGGCCTTCATCCTCTACTTCGCCAGGCAGGCGAAGGGGCCGTTCATCCTTTTGCTCATCACCGGCTTTCTCGCCGGCGCGGTCGATGCGGCACTCTACTGGTCCGTCGGCTGGCTCATCGATCTGCTCGATTCCACCAGCCCGCAGCGGCTGTTCGTCGACCACTGGCCCGCACTTGCCGGACTGCTTGTGCTGATCCTCGTGGTCCGCGCCGTCATCATCATAGGCTCGGCCATCGTCGAGCAGCAGATCGTCGTGCCCGGCTTCTTCTCCATGGTGCGCTGGCAGTCGTTCCGGCGCGTCATCGAACAGCCCTATGATTTCTACCAGAACGATTTCGCCGGCCGCATCGCCACCAAGATCATGCAGGGCGGCGAGGCCGTCGGCGATTTCATCGTCAACATGCTGCAGACGATGTGGGGCTTCCTCACCTTCGTCGTGCTGTCGGTGACGATCCTCGTGTCGCTCGACCCGCTGTTGGGGGTGGTGGTCGCAATMTGGTTCGCCGGTTACGCCGCAATCATCTATTTCCTGCTTCCAGAGATGCGCCGCGCGGGCCGGGCCACCGCCGACCAGCGCTCGATCTTCAACGGTCGCCTGGTCGATGCCTTCACCAACATCATGGCGGTCAAGCTGTTCGACAGCGGCCGGCGCGAGCACGCCTATGTCCGCGACGGGCTCGAAAGCTTCCTCGCCTCGGTGATCAGGCTGACCCGCGCCATCACCACGGTGCGCTCGGCGGTCGCCCTGCTCAACGGCATAATGATGGCTGCGGTCGCCGCCATCTGCCTCGTCAACTGGACGCAAGGGTCGATCTCGACAGGTGCGATTGCAGCCGCGCTCGGTCTCGTCTTCCGGCTCAACCAGATGTCGGGCTGGATGATGTTCAACATCAACGGCCTGGTCCGCAACTACGCCACCGTGCAGGACGCCACCCGCACCATCTCGGTGCGCCCGGCGATCCGCGATGCCGCCGATGCGTTCGTGCTGCCGCGCGCCAAGGGCGATATCGTCTTCGAAAAC